>JAITAD010000029.1 GCA_031284275.1 Tannerellaceae bacterium | reverse complement strand
GTGTAGGTGACGAAGCGGTATTTGTATCCGAAACTACTGAGCAGGATGGCCACGATGAGCGGTCCGCCGGCCAGCCCCAACTTGATGGGCTGCGGGATACCCGGAAAAGCGAACGGGATACTCCCCAATATGATGCCCAGAGCGATACCGACGAAAAGCGCAATCAGGTTCGGTTCGTTCAACCGTTTCATGGAATTGCCAAGGGCATCACCCACTTTTTGCACGGCTTCTTCCGTCCCCACCACCGTCAGGCGGTCGCCCATCTGTAAGGCGAGGCCGTGCATGGCCACCATGTCGATTCCCGATCGGTTGATACGCGTAATATTCACTCCGTACATGTTGCGCAGATGGAGGTCGCCCAGCCGTTTACCGCTCAGTTCCGGTTTGGTCACAATGATACGGCGGCTGACAAGCTGGGTATGCTTTTGCTGCATCCACTCCTCATTGCTCATGGATATCTCTTCGCCAATGAAAGTGCGGATGACTTCGGCATCGTCGTCGGTGGTGATGACGAGTATCTTGTCGTTTTCATGCAAGACGGTGCTTCCCGAGACCAAATCTTCATGGATATCGTTGCGCAGGATACGAGAGATAACGAACTTGTTGTGGCTGAGCAGAACGGATATCTGCTTGACCGTTTTTCCGAAGACGGCGGGGTTTTTTACTACCAGCGAGAGCGACGTGGCGCCGTGAGCATTCCGTTCTTCCAACTCCGTAATCTTGTCCACTTCTTCTTGCAGGTTCACCCGAAAAGCATAACGCACGAAGAGGATGGAGAGGATGATGCCGATGACTCCCAAGGGATAGGCTACGGCATAACCCATGGCGATGGTCTCGTCCATGTGTTTGGTGACATCCAGAAAGGCTTGTTGTGCAGCCCCCCACCCGGGTGTGTTCGTGACGGCGCCTGACATAATCCCCACCATGGTGGCCATCGGCGTTCCCGTTATGAAGTGTATCGCCAAGGTGAGGCCGGCCCCCAGCAACACCACAGAGCATGCCAGCAGGTTGAGCGTCATCCCCCCGTGCTTGAACGACGAAAAGAACCCCGGCCCTACCTGCATCCCCACGGCGAAGACGAACAATATCAGCCCGAACTCCTTAAAGAAGTGCAATACCGCCCTATCTGCCGTAAAACCCCAATGCCCCAACAGGATACACACGAAAAGGATAAACGTCATCCCGATGGAAACACCGAACACCTTGACTTTACCTAATCGAACCCCTGCGGCGATAGCTACCGACAAGACGAAGATGGAATGAGCTACGCTTTCTCCGGCCAGCAGTTCATACAACCAATCCAACCCCATTTGCCTCTAATTAAGACTGTAAATAAAAATACCCTATTAAGAATGTGGCCTCAAAGGTAATCACAAAAAGGTAATCCAAGCAGTTTGGGCAATTTTTGTAATATCCTTTGTAACAGCCACTCAATGTTGCCAAATTAGGGATTTCAACCCGTTGTATCTTCCTCTTGGTGGGGGAGAGGGAAGGACAACGGGCAACGGGTAAGGTAGAGGGAAGGGGGAAGTTAGAAGCGGAGGTGGAGGGCGAGGGTGGCGGCGCGGTAGGGAGGGTAGGCGTAGAGGGCGGTTTCGGGGTCGAAGCCGATGTGTTGGGAGAAGACACAGGGGTTCTGCAAGGAGGCTTGTATTTTGAGTGCGCCGAGGGAGAGAGGTTTGAGGAGTTTGTGGGGGAAGGAATAGCCGAGGGCGGCGTTATTGAGCCGGATGAAGTCGGCGGGTTCGAGGCTGTGCGCTCCGACAAAGTCGAGGCTCGCCTCAATGCCGTGAAAGGTTACCGTATTATAGAAACCGAAAGTCGGCCCCGAGCAGAAAGTAGCGTTCAAGGCGGTTGTCCATCGGCAATCGGGACGGTCGATATTGACGAAACGCAGGGCGAGGTCAATACCCTGCCGGACGGGTTCGTAGGGTATCCATCCCGGATAGATTTGGTCGAAGACATCGACGTCGAGGGTGAAACGGTCGTCGAGGAAGCCGAGATCCAGTCCCGCGGCGCTTCCGCAGGTAGACAGTCCGGCGTGCAGTTTCAAGGTGGACAGCCATCCGTTGTCGCGCAGGAAAGGTTCATCGGCAATCGACCATGCGAAAGAGGCGGCGCCGGTATGTTCGGTAATCTCGCTGAAAGCGGGGTTGTCGGTACGGATGGTCAGGGCGAGGAAGTAGCGTTTGTCGTAATCGTAGCGCAGGTTGCCGTATGCCGCTTTTCCACGATATCCGTAAAGGGACATCAGGTCGAAGCCGGCGAGGAAGGACAGGTGGTTTCGTCCTTTGTCGGCGGCATAGCTTGCGCGGTTCTGCCATCTCCAATGGGCGGCATGTCGGGCAGACGTTTCTCCGAAGCGTTCGTTATCTTCTTCGAATCCGTACTCGGAGCGGAGGGCAAGTCCTTTGAGGGGGGTGATGTCGGCGTAGAAAGCGCCGGTGGTTCGGTTGTCGTCGTTACGTTGGCTTGGGGGGATATCGACGTGTCGGTAAGGAGGGGTGCGCATGGCTTGGGCGATCAGTCCGTCATCAATGAGCGTCTGTCCGATGCTTGCGTAAGCCAGAGAGGCGCCTGCGGCGAGCCAACGGTTCACGCGAGCGTCGAGTCGAAGGCGCATATGGAAACGGGAGAAGTCGGAGCCGACGATGGTACCTTGCCGGTCGGTCCATCCGGAGGAAGCGGAGAGTCGCAGTCGTTCGGTACCGCCACGGAGGCTGACCTGATGGGAGTGCATCAGCGCCGGCCGGAAAATATCCTGCTGCCAGTCCGTTTCCTCCGCCAGAACGGCAGGGTTGAGCAAGGCGGTGGATACGTATCCGGGCAGCAGCGTCGAAGCCAGTGCTGAGCGTACGGCAGGGTGGAGGATTTCGGCGGACACGTATGGCCGGCGGGCTTGGACATAGGCGGCGTATTCGGGCAGACTGAGGCTCGGCAGCGTGCGTGCGGTTTGCTGTGCGGAGAGTGCGCCGTCGTAAGAAATCGTCGTGGCGCCGGCTTTTCCGCTGCGTGTGGTGATGCGGAGGACGCCGTGATATCCTTCGTTTCCGTACAGGGCAAGCTCGGCGGCGTCCTTGACGACTTCGACGGCGATGATATCGGCGGGCGCCAGCGCATCAATGCCTTCCTGCCAGGGGATACCGTCCACGACGTAAAGCGGTGGGGCAGGCGCACCATGGACAGTCACTTTCGCAAGTGCGCCGGGCGCCCAATCGTTACGGAAGACTTGCACTCCGGCAAGCCGTCCCTGCAAGAGTTCATCGAGGGTGAGGGTGGTGGGATAGCCGAGCTGCTCTTCGGGGGCGACGTCTTCGGTACGTAGCCGTATGCGGTAGAGTGTCTGCCCCTCCCGCAGATTGAGCGTCTGTGGGATGTATCCGGCGGCGGCTATGCGGAGCGTACTGCCGGGGGGCAGGGTGAGGAGGAACTCACCCATGCGGTCGGTAGCGGTTTCACTGTCCGACCCTTCTCGAAGGACCGTCGCCCCGACGACAGGCATCCCGTCGGATATCGAGGTGACGACCCCCCGCACGGTTATCACCGCCGGCTGTCGTTGCGCCTCTGCCTGAGGACTTGCCGTCAGCAGTGCGGCGGGTATCAAGACATATCCTATCCACGCTTTCCGTCGCATATCACTTTATCATCCGCCGTACATCCTTATTTCGGCTACAAAGATATACCTTTGTAGCGCAATCCAACAAAACAGCTTACTCATGACGGACATCAAGCAGTACGTGAAAGCCGCAGAAGCCAAGATGGAACAGGCAGCGAGCCATCTGGACGAACTCCTGTCCCGTATCCGTGCGGGGAAGGCGAATCCGAAGATTCTCGACGGAGTGAAGGTTCTCTACTACGGCAGCATGGTTCCGCTTTCCAACGTCGCCTCGGTGAACACGCCGGACGCCAAGACGATCATCATCACCCCTTGGGAGAAACCGCTTATTAAGGAGATAGAAAAGGCTATCCTCAATTCTGAGGTAGGTATCACCCCCGACAACAACGGCGAGGTTATCCGTCTGGGTATCCCTCCGTTGACGGAGGAGCGTCGCCGTCAGTTGGTCAAACAGGCTAAACAGGAGTCCGAGGCGGCGAAGGTGAGCGTCCGCAACGCTCGGCGCGAGGCTATCGAGCAACTCAAAAAGGCTGTCAAGGAAGGTGTTCCCGAAGACATCGAAAAAGATACGGAAGCCGAAGTGCAGAAGATACACGACAAGTATGTCAAGCGTCTGGATGAGATTACGTCAGCCAAAGAGAAAGAAATCATGACGGTCTGATGGAGTTGCAGGGGCTTGTGGTTCGGAACACCGGATCACGCTACGAGGTACGGACGCCCGACGGCGAGACGTTCATCTGCACTCCTGCCACCTCCCTTCGTCGGCGCGAGACGCGAACGACCAATCCTGTAGCCATAGGCGACAACGTCAGTGTGGCGCCGTCGGGTGGCGGTCAGGCATCCATCGTCGCCATCGCCCCTCGTCGCAACTATATCATCCGCCGTTCTCCCAACCTGTCGAGAGAGGCTCATATCCTCGCTGCCAACATCGACCGTGCGCTTCTTTTGGCCAACCTCAACCATCCTCCGACGACGACCATCTTCATCGACCGTTTTCTGGTGACGGCTACCGCCTACCATATCCCCGTCATCCCGGCCTTCAACAAGGCCGACCGTTACACCCCTGCCGAACGTGCAGAGGCGGAAGAGCTGGCGGCGTTGTACAGCGGTATCGGTTACCGTTCTCAGTTGCTGTCGGTGCACAGCGGTGAGGGGATGGAGGAATTGTCGTGCCTGTTGAAAACAGGCCTTACGCTGGTGTCGGGACATTCGGGAACGGGTAAGACGTCGCTTATCAATCGTCTGGTGCCTTCTGCCGGCTTGGCGGAGGGGCGTTTCTCCGAGCGTCATCACCGCGGGATGCACACCACGACGTCTTACATGGCGGTACCCTTCGGTGAGGGTTATCTTATCGACAGTCCGGGAGTGAAGGGTTTTGCGCAGTTGGATATCAGTCCGCGCGAACTTACGCTCTACTTTCCGGATATTTTCGAGGCTTCCCGTCAATGCCGTTTTGCCGACTGTACACATCGGGACGAGCCGGAGTGTGGCGTGCAAGCGGCGTTGGCCTCCGGCCGTCTTCATCCTTCGCGTTACAAGTCATACCTAAATATGTTTGCCGATGCCATCCATCCGATCCGTTACCGTCGCTCCCAATGACCGCTCCGCACTGATAGCGGCGGAATACGAGACGCTCTATGCGTCGGATCTGTGCGACGCCCGCGGTTACCACCGCTCGGCGGAGCAGTTCGCACAACGTGGAGATAACTATGCCGCCCTGACATACCACGTAGCGTCGCTTGCCATGGAGCGTTACCTCGTAGCGCTCTGCCATCTGCACCAAGCGGAGCCGGCGAACCATAATTTTATCGCCCTGATGCAGACTGTCGAACGGTATGTCAGTATTCCCCACGATCTGTCCCGTCGGATTCGCGCCCTCGATCACCGTTTCGGCCTCTGTTCGTTGGAGACGGTGGCCACAGACCAACCGCTGACCCCTGAGGACGCCCTCCAAGCGCTCGACCTCCTCTCGTCCGTGTCCGCCTTAGTGCCGTGAGGTAAAAGGCGGGTGGTTTGGTGAAGTGTCGGAAAGGGTGTACCTTTGCGGTGAAAAAGGATTGAGATGGCCGATGATCATCGTGTGTTGCTGGCGGAGTTTGAAGTACGGGTTCGCGATTTGATGGCGCATTGCGAGAAGCAAAAGCGCAGGATCATCGAATTGGAGGAGTCGTTGTCCGTTGTGCGGACGAGTTTGCACGAAGCCGAAGGACGTATCGAGGCGCTGACAATCCGGAACGACAATATGCTGACGGCACGTATCGTGACGGTACATGCGGGGGATGTGCAGCGTGCGCGTGCGCGTTTGTCGCAAATGGTACGGGAAGTGAACAGGTGTATAGCATTGGCCGAATGAGCGCATCAGCAGACGAGACGTTCCTGATACACGTAGACATAGCCAACGGCTCCTACGGGTTGCGGGTGCGTCGGGACGAGGAGTACCTTTACCGCCGTGCGGCGGAAGAGGTGCGTGCGCTGCTGATCCGTTTCGGGCAACGCCACGGAGGCGTTTCGCGGCAGGAGACGACAGACCTGCTGGCAATGACCTCGCTGCAACTTGCAACGGAGGTGATACGGCTGCGCGAGCGTAACGACACGTCGCCGTTCTCCGAGGCGCTGAAACGCTTGACGCAGGAGATGGGCGCCTATCTGGAAACTAACCGTACGACTTGACACAGCGGGGGGATGTGTACAGTGCGGATATATTGAACCTATATAAATAAAATGTTGTCAAAATGGAACTAATCATAGCAATTGCAGGCTCTTTTCTTATCGGTGGAACAGTAGGGTGGTTCGGGAAACGGATTATAGCGCGGTCGAAATATAAGGATATCGTCGCAGAAGCCTCCAAAGAGGCCGAAGTAATCAAGAAAAACAAGCTGTTAGAGGTAAAAGAGAAGTTTTTGCACCTGCAAGCGGAATTGGAGAAGCAGGTGGCGCAACGAGGGGCGAAGGTACAGGCCTCAGAAACGCGGATACAGTCGTTGGAGGCCCGTCTGAAACAGCGGGAACAGTCGCTGACTCAACGTCAGGAGGAGTTGCAGCGTAAAACGACCGAGATAGATGGCCGAAAGGAAAATATCGCCGCACGTGAAGAGCTGCTCGAAAAGAAAAAGGCTGAATTGGAGACGCTGCAACGCCGTGAGGTGGAACATCTGGAGGCGATATCCGGCCTGTCGGTAGAGGAAGCCAAAGCCCGTCTGGTGGAAACGCTCAAAGACGAGGCCAAAGCGCAAGCGTCAGCCCATATCGACGAAATCATGGAAGAGGCGAAGATGACGGCCAACAAGGAGGCCAAAAAAATCGTCATCCAAACGATTCAGCGTGTGGCAACGGAGACGGCGGTGGAAAACTCGGTAACGGTGTTCCATATCGACTCTGACGAAGTGAAAGGCCGTATCATCGGCCGCGAAGGGCGGAATATCCGTGCGTTGGAAGCGGCGACAGGGATAGAGATCGTGGTGGATGACACGCCGGAAGCTATCGTGCTGTCGGGTTTCGACCCCGTTCGCCGTGAAGTGGCGCGTCTGGCCCTTCACCAGTTGGTACAGGATGGCCGTATCCATCCGGCGCGCATTGAGGAAGTGGTCAATAAGGTCAGGCAACAGATAGAAGACGAAATCGTCGAAACGGGTAAACGGACGACCATAGACCTTGGGGTACATGGCCTGCATCCCGAACTTGTGCGTATGATAGGCCGGATGAAGTTCCGCTCGTCCTACGGTCAGAACTTGCTGCAACACGCCAGAGAAACGGCGAACCTCTGCGCCGTGATGGCGTCGGAACTTGGCCTGAATCCCAAAAAGGCCAAACGTGCAGGGTTGTTGCATGACATCGGTAAGGTGCCCGACGACGAACCTGAACTGCCTCACGCCCTATTGGGGATGAAACTTTGCGAGAAGTTCAAGGAGAAACCGGAGATATGCAACGCCGTAGGCGCCCATCACGACGAAATAGAGATGCAGACGCTGATAGCGCCCCTCGTCCAAGTGTGCGACGCCATATCGGGCGCCCGTCCCGGTGCCCGTCGCGAGATAGCGGAAGCCTACATCAAGCGGTTGAACGACTTGGAACAGTTGGGCTTGTCGTATCCGGGCGTACAGCAGACTTACGCCATACAGGCGGGACGTGAGCTGCGCGTGATCGTCGGAGCGGACAAGATAGACGACAAAGCGGCGGAAAGCCTCTCAGGCGAAATAGCAAAACGCATCCAGGATGAGATGACTTACCCGGGTCAGGTAAAGATCACGGTCATCCGCGAGATGCGTTCCGTGAGCTATGCCAAATAGTGGTAGAGCTATGCCAAATAGTGGTATTGGCTCCCACACCCTTTGTAAGTAAAACACCCGAAGGGTGCGCCACGCGCAGTAAAGCCCCCGAAGGGGGTTATTTCCCCAAGTGGATAGCCTCGGTGGGGCAGGCATCGGCGCAAGAGGCGCACTCGGTGCAGCGGGAGGGGTCGATGGCGTACTTATCTCCTTCGGAGATAGCTTCCATGGGGCATTCGCTGATACAGGTACCGCAAGCGATACATTCGTCACTGATTACGTAAGCCATTTCTTTACTCTTTAGTTAGACTAACCCTTATACAGACACGGCGAAGGTAAGGATAATTCAGACACAGCCTAAATATTTACCTACATTTGCGCCTCTAAGGCAAGGAGAGCATGATGATATCGGAATACGAAAAGGGTAAGACGGCCTTTGGGGTGTTGACGGCCATGAGCGTGGCGCATTGCCTGAACGACATGATGCAGTCGATGATCATGGCCTCTTATCCGCTGGTCAAGGATGAGCTGCACCTGACGTTCGCACAGATCGGGCTGATAACGCTGGTCTACCAGATAGCGGCCTCGGTGTTCCAACCGGTCGTCGGCATGGCGTTCGACCGTTTCCCGATGTCCCGCTCGTTGCAGGTGGGGATGGGTTTCAGTTTGGCGGGGATAGTGGCGCTGGGTTGGGTCTCGTCGTTGGAGGGAGTATTGGCATCGGTGTTTCTGGTGGGGATGGGGTCGTCGGTTATCCATCCGGAAGCGTCGCGGATAACGTCGCTGGCTTCGGGTGGGAAACGGGGATTGGCACAGTCTATCTTTCAGGTGGGCGGGAACTTGGGCACTTCTATCGGGCCATTGCTGATTGCGTTGCTGGTAGCGCCTTATGGCCGAAGTAACCTGTCGTTTTTCGCAGTGATAGCGATGACGGGTATCATGGTGATGAACCCCGTATGCCGATGGTTCAAGTCGTACCTGCAAGCGTCGCAGGCGACGGCTTCTTCCGAGCGTCGGGTGGAACGTCCGCTGCCTTTGGGCGTCACGGTGATGTCGATAAGTATCCTGCTGCTGCTCATCTTCTCGAAATATATCTATATGTCGAGCCTGTCCAGCTACTACACTTTCTACCTGATAGAGAAGTTCGGCGTTTCGGTCTCCGCTTCGCAGTTGTACTTGTGCGTCTTTTTGGTGGCGATGGCTATCGGTACGCTGTTGGGCGGGCCGTTGGGGGACAGGATAGGGCGGAAATATGTGATATGGTTCTCCATCCTCGGGACGGCGCCTTTCTCTCTACTGATGCCTTATGTCGGCTTGGAGTGGACGGTGGCGCTCAGTTTCTGCATCGGACTGGTGCTGTCGTCGGCGTTTCCGGCTATTCTGGTATATGCACAGGAGTTGCTGCCGTATAAGCTGGGGCTGATTTCGGGGCTGTTCTTCGGATTGGCGTTCGGCGTGGCGGGGATGTCATCGGCCGTCCTTGGCAAGATGGCGGATATCTACGGGATAGAAACGGTCTACCGTACGGTGGCTTACATGCCGCTGTTGGGTATGGTGACGTGGTTTCTGCCGAACCTGAACAAACGGAAAGGTTGATGGCGGTGCGACAATTGACGTATTTGGCGCAGTGGTTCGTTCGAGCGCGCTTTTTCGGCCGGCGAACGCCGTTGCAAACGGTGTTGTTCGTTTCCGACCGCTGTAACCTCTCCTGCAAGCATTGCTCGGTTTATCGACATGATCATCCGCAGGTGAAAAGTTACGAACAGATCGGCGAAGAGTTGGCCTACTCCTACCGCCTCGGTTCGCGCTTCGTCGATTTTGAGGGTGGCGAGCCGACGCTCTGGCATGACGGCGCTCACGACCTCAATGCGCTCATCCGACTGGCCAAAAAGATAGGTTTCTTCTCCACCACCATCACGACCAATGCCCAACAGGACTTTTCCGATTCCATTGCCGACGCTGTCTGGGTCAGTCTGGACGGGTTGGGCGATTATCACGACGACATACGAGGCAAGGGGGCTTTCGAGCGTCTGACCCGCCACATCGCCGCCTCCTCCCATCCTCGCCTGAGCGTCAATATGGTGATTAACTCCCGCAATTATACTTCTGTGGAAGAGACGATTCGGTTCGCCCGATCAAATCCGCATATCCGTTCCATCTCGCTTAACTTTCATACGCCTTATACGGGGACTGAAGACCTTTTCCTCGATTGGGCGATGCGTTCGGCGGTGATAGACCGTATCATCGACCTCAAACGTTCGGGTTTTCCGGTGATGAACTCCGTTTCCGGCCTCCGTGCCATGCGGCGGAACACGTTCAAGCGTCAATGTTGGGTGACCAATTTTATCCTTGCCTCCGGCGAACGGCTCGATACTTGTCAGGGACAGTCGGCAGGGGTGTGCGGCCAGTGTGGCTTTGCGATGGCCGGCGAGATGCATGCGGTCTTTGGCTTCAAACCGGACACCTTGCTGGCGGGGATGAACTTGCGGCTGTGATTACGTGAAAAATATGTTTCTTTGACCTTGTAAGTAAAACCCCCGTTATGGGGGCATCCGACTAAAAATGTTGAAGATGGTTTTAACAAAGACGAATTTTTCTTTCCCCGACCAGCGTGGCGTGTACCGCGGCAAGGTACGCGACGTGTACAAAGTGGGCGAAAATCTGCTTGTGGTGGTGGTCACCGACCGCATATCCGCTTTCGATGTGGTGCTTCCGGAAGGTATTCCGTATAAAGGGCAGGTGCTGAACGAGATAGCTTCCGGATTTCTCTCAAGCGCTATCGAGGTCTGTCCGACGTGGCAACTGAGCGTCCCTGACCCGATGGTGACCATCGGCTTGCAATGCAAGGGTTTTCCGGTGGAGATGGTGGTGCGCGCTTACCTCTGCGGCAGCGCATGGCGCGCCTATCAGCGTGGCGTGCGCCGTATCTGCGGTGTAGATCTGCCTGACGGACTGCGTGAGAACGAGCGTTTTCCCTCCCCCATCATCACGCCGACGACCAAAGCCGATATCGGCCAGCATGACCAGGATATCTCTCGCGAAGAGATCCTGCAGCGCGGCCTCGTCTCCGAGAGCGACTATGCCAAGATAGAGTCGTACGCCCTCCAACTGTTTGACCAGGGTACGCGCATCGCCGCCGATCGGGGGCTGATTCTCGTGGATACCAAGTATGAGTTCGGTTACCGTGACGGGCGTATCTTCCTCATCGACGAAATCCATACCCCCGACTCCTCCCGCTACTTTTACCGCGACAGCTATGACGAACTCTTTGCCCAAGGGCGGCCGCAACGGCAACTCTCCAAAGAGTTTGTCCGTGAATGGCTGATGCAGAACGGTTTTCGCGGCGAATCGGGACAAAAAGTACCGCCCATGACTCCCGCCGTGGTGGCGGGCATCAGTGAGCGGTACATTGAATTGTTCGAGCGGATTACGGGTCGCCCGTTCTATCGTCAATGCGACGATGACCCTGCGGCTCGCATCGCCGCCAACGTTACGGAAGCACTGTCGGTATTGGGTTCCACACTGTAAGTAAAGCCCCTCCCCCTTCTTCGCGCGCTACAGGTGGCCTTTCCGCGCCATGCGCAGTAAAGCCCCCGAAGGGGTTCACCATTGAACGGCCATTCCCAAGTAGAAGTTGGCTGCCGTTGAACTGACGGGGATGAACTGCGGGGTTACTTTGGTAAGCATGTAGTCGGAACCGAGGAAGAGGTTGAATCCTGCGGGGGATAAGTTGATTGCCCATCCGAAGGTCTTGAAGTTGCTGTGTATGGCGGAATAGCTCAAGGTGGCGGCGAACCAGTCGGTGGGGCGGTAGTTGGCCGAAGCTGTCAGCTCGGTGTAGACGCCCAAGGGGGCGAAACGTGTGGAAGAGAGCAGCCCGGCGCCCAACCGATTGTCAAAGAAGGTATATTCTCCACCGATAAGCAACGTGGTTGCCAAAGCACTGGTGAACCCTTTGCCCTTGCCGTCCTCTTTGAATTGTGCCAATTCCATGAGGCCATCTACCTGATCGGTCAGTTTGTCGGCAGCAGCCTCACTGTCTTCGTCCTTGTCTCCGAGGAAGTTCAGATCGTTGAAATCCAAGTCCATACGGCCTTTTGAAGAAGCAGAAAGCGCATTAGACCATGAAATGAAGCCCAAGTCGATGAGAGCGGCCGAGAGTGTCAGGTTATCGAGCAGGCGGTAAGTCGCCCCCAAGTCTACGGCAGCTCCGAAGCCGGCCGGAGCGGGGGAGGAAAACTCCTCCACGCCTGTGATGTATCCATCTTCCTCATCTAAAGCCGGTTCAAAGCCACCCAAAAGGGCGGCGTTGAGTGATCCGGCGGCGTCTATTTCCCATTTTTCGTCCGTCAGAGAGGCATTGAACTTGTCGAACTTCACTTTGACGCCGGCCAGAGCGGGGAGGATTTTTACTTTAGCGCCGAGTGTCAGTTTGTCATTGACGGGGCGGGAGTATCCTGCCGACAGTTCCAACCATGAACTCATGTCAAAGCCCATGGCTGACATGTCATATTTACCCGTTTCGGTTTTCAGCAGCAGCCGGAACAGGTCTTTGGGTAAAGCTGTGGAGAAAGTACCGCGGAGAGCTATTCCGGCAGTCCAGAACGACTCGCCGTGTCGCCATCCCGTCCGGAAGATATCCGAGCGGAAATCGGCGTCTATCCTGTTCGTTTTACGCAGGACGGAGAGGATATCGTCGCTCGACAGTTTGCTGTTGAAGACGGTGGCGAGGGTACCGTCGTCTTGGGGGATGAGGACGTCGTCAAGCGCCAGTCCGTTGGTATTCATCCCTGCCGAAAAAGCGCCGACAACGGGGATGCTCACGAACGTCCTGTCGGCCTGAAAGGCGGGGTTGAGCGTGGTACGCAGGGTGGATTTGTCCATGAAGTAGGCCGTGCGTATCTGTGCGGAGAGCGTCTGAGCGATGCCCAGACAAGCCGCAACGAGCAGGAAAACGTATACTTTGTTTTTCATAATTCTTATCCGGAATGTTAGTGGTACATGTTTAGAGGTCGCTCAGCACGATACCGCCTGTCTTTTTGAATTTTAGCTTGAGTTCTATCTTCTGTTTCTCATTGAGGCAAACGCCTTTCGCATTTTTGGACCCCGTAGCGGTGAAAGTCAGTTTGATGTCGGCGGCGTTTTTGTTTTTCAGCTTGGACATATCCTTTTCTTCGATACGGAACTCAACTGTCGATTTTCCCAGCGCTTCCACATCCTGCCCTTCCCAATTGATACCTATGGACTTCCCTTTGGCATCGACGATGTCCAATTTCAGGGACATGTCAAGCGGCAACTCATTGATGATATCGCCGGACAAAGTCACATCGCCGTTGCTGAAGAGCATGTCTACCAAGTCTGCGTCAAAGACGTCTTCCAAAGTTTGCGACATGGAAACGCGGAAGTCCGTTGTTGGTTCGAGGGGTACCTCGACGGTGAAGTCCAATACGGGGTCTTGAGCCGGATTGCGGAAGAAAGACGAAACGGTATCCGTCACCGCCTCACCGAAGATATTCAGCGTCTTGGGGGTTGTCGGGACGACGGTGAGGATATTTGCGAGGTCTTCGTTTTTGAAGAAAATGAAACCCTCTTCGGCGGCGTCAGGATCGTTGCCTATCCATATCCGGCTGGTACGTTCCCCTTCGAGGGTGTAGATTGGGGGCGCTTCGAGGCGGATACTGTCGATTGTGGTGGACATCTTGCCGTCATCCATGCGCAAGGTCGCTACGATGGGGATACCGCTGTTCTGGGTACCGATGAGTTTGATGTGAGGATCGGCGAAACTTAACTTTGCGTCGTCGTCTTCAAATAGGTCGCTGAGTTCGTCCAACTCAATGGATATCGGCTCGATGTCTATTTGTGAAGTGAACTGTCCGTATATCACCTCGTAATCGATGTCCTCCAAAGCAGCGTCGGCGTGGAAGCCGGGACCGGTTTGGGACGAAGCCTTCGCCCCTTGTGGGGATTCGAAAGTAAAGGTGGAGCGGATGACGTCATTGTCTCCCGGGGTGATACTTTTCAAGGGCAAGCTAAGGCTTCCTTTTTTCTTTCCGGTACCCTCGTTATCCAATTTCTGAACGATAAAGGTAGAATCTTTGGTGGTACTGCCGTCTGTCAGGACGTAACCTGTGGGGAGATCAATCTGTATGGTAAGGAGTGTCTTGTCGTCTTTCACCTCCAGATTGGAGACAGTGAAATCGACTTTCAACGTCGCCGTGCGCAGGATGATGGAATCCAAGGCCTTGACATCATCGGAGAGCTGCAAGGTAATGGGGTCGGAATCTTGAGAGAGTTGCACCTCAATGCCGGGAGAAGTAGACGAAGGCCACCCTTGTCCGACTTTTTTATCGAAGATATCCGGATACTTCTTACCTTCTACTTTGGCAACAGGCACCTCCACGACCATCTGTTGGTCGAAAGAGATAAAATAGTTGCCTTCGGCATCCGTCTTCAATTTTGTCGTATCGCTGAGCAGCTCGCTCAGCGTAAAGGACCTGTTTCCCAACGTCCCCGACACGTTGTCGCCGAGCCGTATCCCCTCGGTGTCCAACAGCCCCAGATCGTAAGTGTCATCCGTACACGCTAAGGGCAGGCCCAATACGCATAAGGCCAATCCCCATTTACCAATTCTGTTCCGCAACATAAGCAGTATCCATAGTTTAAGTTATCAAAAACCGTCGGCTCTGTCAAGATAGACAAGCAATCCCTATTAAACCGTACGGGCGTGCAAAAAGAGTAAATATTTTCCATTTCGGACATGTGTTCCCCAA
>JAITAD010000058.1 GCA_031284275.1 Tannerellaceae bacterium | reverse complement strand
CACATCTTTTCGTGGCGATTCCTGGCGATGAACAGGATCACGTTCAACACAACAATCTCAAACACGAAATAAGCCCAAACCTCTCCCGAAAGCACAACGGCAAAAAGTACGACCGTTCGGCCGTTGAAAGTGAGCCAATCTACCCACAGCTTCATCAGTCGCGCACTCTTCTTTCGAAACTGTAGCCTGATATCTCCGGGAATATCATCGCCATAACAGGCTCCGAGTCGCAACAGCAAAGCTTGTAACTGTGGTGTAGCGCTGATCTGGAACATGGTGTACCATCGATAAAGGAAAAACATCGCCTTGCCGACACCCATCCTCTGCCCTGCATGTGCAGCCTCTACTTCCGCCGCCGTCCGGAACTCGGCGCCTTTTTCCTTGCTGATGAAATAAAGATGCAGCGTCTTGTAGTAGTCTGTGATGTTGGCCTGAAAAAGGTGTGAAAGGGCTGAAAGCACAGCTATGGCCATGAAAATCCGAGAACCTGTCTCTCCGTACAGCCGAAGCGCCAGAGAAACGTAAATGGCAAGGAACCAGAAATCTCCCGCCAAACCGTCAAGTATCCTGCCAAAGGCTGATTTGATGCCTGTCATGCGTGCTAACTGCCCGTCTACGCAATCGAGAATATTGGCAACGACGAGGCAGGCTATCCCAATAATGTTCAACCGAATATCCGCAGGAAAGAACAGAACACCTCCGGCAACGCCCACAAAGATAGATATGACCGTCACCGTATTGGGTGTAACCGGAGTTCCGCGCAAAGCTTTCGCTCCGAGAAAGCCTACCCTGCGGTAAAAAATCCTGTCCAAGACATTCTCCGTCTCTATGGATTTCAACGAAGCTTCGTATTCCCTGTCCATCCTGCCTACTTATAGGAATAGCCTCCGTCCACAGTGACTATCTCTCCGTTCATATAGGTGTTTTCAATCAGCATCCGGTATATCTCTCCTACCTCTTCGGGACGACAGAAACGTCCGGCGGCCACCTTGGCCTCAATATTTCGACGTATTTCCGCCGGCTTGGCACGCTGCCACTCCGTATCTACAAAGCCCGGGGCAACGCCATTGACACGCAACCCGTAAGGTTGGAGAAACTTGACCAGATTCTTTACAAGGGCATGAACGGCCGCCTTCGACACCCCATAGGCCAAAGAAACCGAATGAGGGGCATCGGCCATACGGGAACCGGTGAAAACAACACTGCCGCCTGTCTGAAAACGCCCCAAAACGGCTTGGAGAAAGAAAACGGGAAAATGAACGTTGGCGAAGAAAACGGCTTCCCATTCCTCACGCCGCATCTCGGCAAAAGGGGTACGACAAGTCAATCCGGCGTTGAAGACCAAGGCGTCAAGGAAGAGGTTTTTCTCTTCCAGGTAACTGCACAGCTTGTCGGGAGCTTCCGTAGCGGCAATATCCGCCTGCACGACGTGCACCTCAACACCGAAACGCTGCCAAAGTTCCATGCCGGTACGTTGGGCAGCGGCATTATCGGCCGCATAGGTAAGTATCAGGTTATATCCCCCCGCAGCCAACGTGTCCGCAACCGCTCTGCCGATACCTTTTGTCCCCCCCGTGATGCACGCACACTTAGCCATTGACCTTGGGTTTCGCTTTTCGCTGCTCCTGAAGTGCAGATTCGTAACTGTCGTGTATGGTCTTTTTGATGTTGGAAGAAGAAACTCCTGTCCCATAGGGGAAGTAGAAAACCTGTACGTTGAAGTCGCGCAGGTAATCATAACGCCCGTACCAGTCGTCTCCCACGACGAAAGCATCAATATTGAGCTTCCTGACAATCTCCGTATGGTCGAGCGTATGCTGCGGAATCACCATGTCCGGCGTTTTCAAGGCTTCTATGATTTGCAGACGCTCGTTGAAAGGGATAATGGGTGCACTCTTGTAGGACTGTACCAACTCATCGGTACTGACACCGACGATAAGAATGTCTCCCAACGAGCGGGCATAGTTGATCATCCGCAGGTGGTTGTAGTGGAACATATCGAACGTCCCCGATGTATAAACTATCGTCTTCTCTCTGAACATAGCTTCCTTTCAAACGCCTCCTGCACCACGCAATTCCATCCGTACCGTTTCTCCCTTTCTAAAAAACCGACCGCAAACTTACACATTTTTTCTACCCCTTAACCTATCTGTAACTGCTGCCGCATCCCGAAAACATACAGTTCTTATTTCCTACTTTTGCAGGACGAAAAGTTGTAGAAAATGAAAGGGAATATACGCAAGGTATCGGTTGCCGTGGGATTGATAACACTTTCCTGTATAACGGCGTCGGGACAGGGTATCGAACTGCACCGGGTGTTCGGTACTGCGCTGTTTCCGAAAGCCGAACGGCCGGCATGGACGATAACGGCGGAAACTGCCGGTATCGTCCGCTGGGGGCTGCTCCGTGCACGGGTATATCTTCACGCAGGTAACAAGGGCGTGGAAGCTGCATACGGGGAGTTTGTACAGGAATGGCGGACAGGCGTCGGCGGATTTGCGGTACAGACGGAGTACAACGGCGGACTGCACAACGGTAAAGCTTATGGCGAGGCGTTGCTGATAGGACCGGCCTATCGGTGGGACAGTCAGGATTTTTCACGGAGCTTCGCCATAGCAGGGTTATATCGTTACCTGCCCGGCAACACGGCCATGCACGGATACCAGCTTGCCTGCACATGGGAATATATCTTCGGCAACGGCCTGTTCAGTTTTCGCGGATTTGCTAAAGCGTGGCGGGAGACGCTGGATATCGGGGGGTACCACGGATGGGCGGAACCTCAGATATGGTTGAACCTTGGGGCGCTTCCGGTAAGTTTTCTTCACGAGACCAACCTCTCACTCGGTGGAGAGGCCTCGGTACGCTATACCTTGGGCGCTCCCTCTACGTTCCATGCAATCCCCTCGGCAGCGATTCGGTTCACTTTCTGATCCCAAGATCGGCAAACAGCGACAAGTCTGTGAGCGCCGATAGGGGAACATGCAGGCGGTAACACCAGTAATTATTGGGGTCGTCCGGACGGTTGATGCGCTCGGCAGCAGGGTCGGGGTGACGAAGACGCTCGGAAAGTGCAAGCCAATCCTGTATGGCAATAATGGTGACCATAGCGGGCGACTGTATCTGGCGGAGAAGTATGCGGCGAACAATATCAGGCGAACAGTCTGACGGCGGTTCCGCCTCCATACCGAGAACTTGCCGACAGTAGCGTGCAACCTCTGCGCGATTTTCTATCCACCAAAGACGCAAAGGAGACATATCGTGTGTAGAAGGTGTACAGACCGACAGGAAAGGGGCTTGTTCCAAAGGGAAAAAATCGGTATCACTCGTACGTGGCATACGCTCAATGGCGAGACTGAGGAGTTGCAGGCATTGCATGACGTCGGGTAGCGTCGCAGGCAACATGCCGAGGTCCTCTGCACAGATGAGCATAGGGGTGTCGGCAAGCAAAGGGGTGAGTCGCATAAGGGCGGTATTCCGCCAAAGTTCATCATGACGCCCCCAGAAGAATCGGGTATGGAGACGGTCGTAAGCCTCTCGCTCCTGAGCGGTGAATCGGGCATAGCGTTCGGTATCACGGGCTGCTATAAGGGGATGGTAATGACCGGAAAGCATATCATCCGGACGGAAAACTATGCCGTCGGCATGAAGTGCAGGGTCAAAAGGGAAACCGTATGCGCATATCTCATCGGCGGAGAAAGGTATGGCGGGAACGAAAACGCCGTTACATCCGTCGGAAGAATCTTCCGGAATAGCCCAGATGCGAAAAAATCCCAATACATGGTCAATGCGCAAAGCGTCAAAATAGCAGGCCAAACGGGCAAGGCGTCGTTTCCACCAGAGGAACCCATCGTCTTGCATGGCCTCCCATCTGTAAATGGGGAAACCCCAATTCTGGCCGGTCCGTGAGAAAGGGTCTGGCGGAGCACCGGTCTGCCATTTGAGGGAGAAATATTGCGGGTGTGTCCAGACTTCCACACTGTGCGGATGGACGCCGATAGGAAGGTCTCCTTTGAGGAAAATATGCTGCGAACGGGCATACGTAGCAGCTTCAAACAGTTGGGTATGGAGGATATACTGCATAAGGGCTGTCCGGAGAAAGGCGGCGGATTCGGCAACACACCATGACTCGGTACGGTGCGGGTCAAAGCGGCTGTCTTCTTTCCAAAGGGAAAAGTCTGCGCTGCCGTATGTCTCGGTGAGGTAACGATAGTGGGCGTAAGGGCGTAACCATTCGGCGTTTTCAGTCAGAAAGGCGTGGAAAGCCGGTTCATCGGCAAGTTCAGGGTGCTCGGTGAGGTAGTCGGCGAAGTAGTCGAGCTTTAGGCGGAGGGCAGCCACGTAGTCTATCTGCGGAAGTAATTCCAGTCGGCTGCTCTCGGCTGCATAACGGGCTGACAAAGCCGCGTTACGGATCGAACCCAGACGTTGCAGGGAGAGGTAAAGAGGGTGGAGGGCATTGACGGAGGTGATTTTGTAGGGGTAAGAGTCGGAAGGGATAAGCGTCGTAGAGGTGTCGTTCAGGGGAAGGAGCTGGATAATGCGCTGGCCTGTCTCGACAGCCCAATCAATGAGGGAGAAAAGATCCCCAAAGTCGCCAACACCGGCGCTCCGTTCCGTACGCAGGGAGAAAAGGGGGACTGCCGTTCCGATGAGTTTGAGCGCATCTGCCTCACGGAAAGGAGGACAACAGACAAGAAATCCGTCGGCAAAAGGATTAGCGTCTTCCAAAGTATTCAATCGGCGATTTTCCCCTTCTTCCCAGAAGATTACATCGGGATGAGTATCGTCAAGCAGTACCAATTTGTATTCGAGGGGAAAAACAAGGGTATCGACATCTATGGAGAGGTAACGTACAAGCCCCCTCCCTTGCATGGGGAGGGGGTGATACCAACCACCCATGGCGGGTGTATTTCCAACTATCGCCAGAGATATCCCCTCATCCAACCGAGGGACAACAGCCCTGAATACAAGTCTCTTCGCTTTGAACGACGGTACAGCAGCTGACGACAGCACGCTACTACTTGACGAGCACTTTGACGGTTCCTTCTCCTTCAACAGTAACAACGAGTATACCTGCCGACACTCCGAAACGTTCTTCCGAAGCCGCACGACGGCTTTCCAGACGACGCCCCAAAAGAGTAGACACGGTCACCTGTTTGCCTTCGGCTCCACGTACCAGAATCTCTCCGCTACCGGTAAGGACGGTGAAAGAAGAAGCCGGAATGTCCCGAACGGACAATCCCCCCGGTGGTGAGGTAGGTTGCCCAGTGGAGAGCACGTCTCCTATACGGAAAATGGATTCAAAATCCTGTGAAACCGTAGAGTATGACCCCAATACGGAAACAGGCAGAGTAATATGCTCTTGTATGTAGTAATTGACAGCGCCGGCAGACTGACCTTCAGGACGCCCTCCTTCAATGAGGAAATCTTCACTCTGCTCCCCTTCTTCACTGAAACGGCGGAAAGAGAAGAGGAAGTAATCGTAGTCACCTTCTTTGTCACGATCGGCTGTGGTATATACTACTCTCCTCGGCTGCGGATCCCCATCAATGTAGAGCAATCCGTCTGCTTTAACTTTCGCAGGAATGAACCCTAAACGAGGCCTACCCTGCCATAAGAGTTCGCTATCCAATATGTTATGCCGAGAAGCATAGCCCCAAGCCGGATTATCGGAATCCACATCAAGAACAGTCAGGAAATCGCCTGAAAAAGCGCCTCCACCTTCGTCCTTGTATCCGTTGATAATGAGGTACTGCGGCATGGTGACACCGCGCACATAACGCAAGGTAAAGGTAACGGAACGGGAATAGTCTTTTACCGCTTGGAAAGCAAGAAAATTAAAGGAACCACTATTGGAGGAAGGCTTCGCTACGAAGTATTCCTGTTCGGGCGTGTAAGGGCGATAAAGACCTGCCTGACGGACATCAATAGGCTTACCATCCGCTCCTGTAATGCGCAGGTACAATTTGGGGAGTGACTTTCCCAACGAGAAAGTGGAACAGCCCACATCCGAAGCGGGGAGTTCTACCCTGACCAAGGCGCCGGAACTTTCAACGCTGATGGCGGAGATAAGAGTGGAACTTGCAGGATAATCTATTTCACAGAACATGTAGACAGGCTCATTCTTACTGTTCGTACCCAACTCGCGCAAGAGGAAGACCGGTGAACCGACAGGGTTTGTGGTAAGAAAGTAACGGTGGGTCTCGGAAGTTTCCGAAAAGCCGATGTACTGGCGCGTGCCAAGTATGTCTTGGGGATAGAAGAACCGATAATAGTGTCTGCGCAACTGTGCCACACCGGAAATGTTCGGCTCGTAACCATAGGGTTCATTGAACATCTCTTCTATACCCAAACTGAGAACATCTTCGTTTCCAACATTGTTGGCGACCCAGAGGATTCCGTTTTCTCCGCCAATAGCAAGTTTTTTATCGGCGTCGTGACTGATTGTGAGCCGGAGACTGGCGAGATTATCTCCCGCACCGGCAGCATAATAACCGAGTGTCGAGGAACTTTTGAGTTCGGCAGAAACGGCCTCGTATCTGATCGTGTCCCTATCACCTCCGGGCATGACAAAAAGCGGCTGACTGTCATCAAGGCTGACACCGAAAGTACGCTCACTACTACCGAAATATTCGTCGGCAGCAGGCGAAACGGGTACTTCACGGTTGAATATCCTTGCCGTATAGGACGACGACTCTATAGCCCACTGCGAAGAGGGATGATTAATGCGGGGATCATTCTTTTCAATAAACTCAATCTCGCCCGCCATGTTGATACGCAAGTATTTACCGATACGGGAGGGGTCTTGCGACTTCTCAATGCGGAGTGTGTAGAGGTCTGACGGAATATTCTTGGAATAGTGGTTGTCCATATCTCCACTCTCGACATAAAAAGTTCCGTCTTCACTACTCGTAAGCGTAGGCACATACCTGCCTTCTCCGGCGAAGAAAGCGGTAAGATAACTGTTGCGGGCGTAATTCCGATTGCGGAGGATATCGTCCTTAGACCACGTTCCGGCAACCGGTTGGGTGATGTATGCGCGGGAAATTATTTTGATTTGGTTCAGTGTGGGGTCATAGAGAAACTTGAAAAGGTAGGAATCAAGGAGACGTTTCCGCGATGTGTTGTGGTACCAGACATCTCCAAAGGAAGCGATGCGTATGGCGTTTTCAGCTACGTCCTGACCGACACGATAGTAGGAGGTATCAACACCGACGTACCCTTCGTCCAACAAACCTTCCGGCGTACGGAAATAGGAATAGAGCGCCACCCAATGGCTGATTGTATCGGCATAGGCATTGGGAACTTTTTCGCTCGCATCGGAAGCGAGAAAGCCGTCTTCTACGACATGCACTCCACGTGCCTGCAAACGATAGGAGGCATCGGAAGAGAACGGAACATCGGGTGGAAAAGTACGATTGGGTTTCAGACGAAAACGGTCATTTTCTCCGGCAAAGAGGCCTGATTTCTTCTCGGTATTGAAGATATCGGCAGTGAGACGGATATTGAGGTCGTTGGCGGTAAGCGGGATGTATCCTTCGGCAAGGCAGGGGGTAATCAGCAGGACGTCGGAAGAAGGAAGCTTAGCGGCGGCTTCTGCGTCGAGGTAGCTTGCGTAACGCCGGGGGACAACCCGCAAATTGTCATCAGCGCCGATGACAACCACTGCGTTCCCTCCTATTTGATCAAACACATAGAAAAAACCCGGGGCAATAGAAGGGGTCGGGCCTGCAGAAGGTACCCACCAATGTATCTCTCCTCCGGGGACATTGGCATTATCAACAGGTTTCTGTAATCCGGAAGTGGCTTTACTGCGGGAAAGAAACAGCTCTGTCCGAAAGAGGTTTGTGAAAGACAAGGCTATCTCTCCCGTAGAAGCGCTCTTCTCCGAAATACGCCAAAGAGCGTTCTTCACTTCGGCAAACGAACGGGGTAACTGCGACTCCGGCCGCAGAACAAGACGATCATTGTCGTCAAGAACGATATAGTAGGATTGCGTTCCCTTGATTGCCTTGAGAAAATAGGATATCGTCGGGGAATAAGATTCTCCCTGATAGGGGCGAAATCCTTCCAGTCCCTCATTCTGCGCCGATACCGCCGTTATTGACAAGCAAGCGGCAGCCACCCATGTGAACACTCTTTTTCTCATACCTCAATCTGTTTTTTGCAGATATAAACCCGCATGGCGCAAAAGTAAAAAAGAATATGATGTATCGCACGAAGTAAAGAAACTTTCTTTCAACAGCTCCAAAAAAATCAGAGTGGGGAGGCGGAAGAGAGATAGCGGAGGGCTTCTTCGATGAGGGTATCATGCCCTTCGGCCTCGTCTTCGGGGGTTTGACAGACCAAAATATCGGGGGCGATACCATTTTCCGTGTGGTTTTTGTCTGCATCGAGCAGCGGGGATGCGGAAAAACGGATGCTCCAACCGTTGGGAAGTTCGGATAGGAAAGGCAGGCCGCTTCCGCCGCCGGTAGTATCGCCGAGTAGGGTGACTTGCGGTAAGCAGGACATCCGTTGTACAAAATTGTTGGTGGCGCTGTAACAGCGGCGATTGGTAAGGAGGACGACGGGGCGCAGCCAACGCGCATATGCGGCAGGTTCGAGATAGAGGGGGTACGGCTCCGAAAAAGCGTCGTGCGCAGGAGCGGTCTTGTGGATGATGTAACCGGTGAGTATCCGTTCGGCGGCGAAGCAGGAGGCAAGCAGTTCGGCCTGAGCAAGAGAACCGCCTCCGTTGTTACGGACGTCGAGGATAATTCCCCGACAATCGCGGAAATGATAAAAAATATAGCTCAGGTTGGCTTCGGAGAGGCTGCCGGAGAAACTGCCGTAATAGAGATAGCCGACTTTGTCGTTGAGCCGGCGGTACTTGGCGGAACCTGCGAGGTAGTAGTCGGCAGCCGTTCCGAGATAGCGATCTTGTAAGGCAGCAGAAAAATTGGAAGGCCCGTTTTCGAACCATGCCGTATAACGGGAGAGATGAAAGGGGGAGGTCAGATTGACGTGGCCGTCGCGCAGTTCGGCGAGCATGGCGCTGAGGAGTTCGAAAAGGGCGAACTCGTCCATGTCTTCGCGTACCATGGAACGGTAACGTGCGCCCATTTCGTCCCAATCGACACCCTTATAGGCGAAGAAACAGTAGTTTTCGTCCATGATTTTCCAGAGAGCTTCGAAATTGGCCGTCGGGCTGGCGGTATACTCGTCTTCGGGTTGGCAGGCGGTCAGGAAGAGAGTGGCGAAGAGGAGTACAAAGCTTTGGT
>JAITAD010000027.1 GCA_031284275.1 Tannerellaceae bacterium | reverse complement strand
CCTTCTCGCCTAACCATGAGTGAAGTCCGCATAGACAAATGGCTTTGGGCTGTCCGTATTTTCAAAACCCGAACGCTTGCCGCCGAGGCCTGCCGCAAGAATCACGTCCTCGTCAATGGGCAGGCAGCGAAGCCTTCCCACATCGTCAAAGTCGGCCAGATTATTCAGGTGCGCAAATCTCCCTTCACCAGCACCTACGAAGCGTTGTCTCTTGCCGACCGGCGTATGCCGACTGCTGCCGTTCCCGAATATCTGCGTGATATCACCCCTCCGGAACAACAAAACCTCTTTCAGCAGCATCCTTCCGGATTTACTCCTCGACCGCGAGGTCAAGGCCGCCCCACCAAGAAAGATCGTCGCGACTTTGAGCAGTTCACCGACAACATCCTCCCTCCGGAAGCCTAATTCCTTTCCCCCTCAACCGAGCCGAAGGCCGGACTCGAACCGGCGACCTATTCATTACGAATGAATTGCTCTACCAACTGAGCTATTTCGGCAATGTCCCCATATCGGGGCAAAGATAGACACTTATTTTAATTCGGGAAGAAGTTTCTCGAGAAAGAGGTCTAATTCACGTTCAAATCCTTGAAGCAAAGGACGATGACCTTCAGGGTGAACGGTATGTTCCCCTTCGGTGAGGCTCAAGAGTACTTCGAGTTGCGCACCTTCGTCATCTATCAGATAGACGTTGAACGGGCGGGTTATGCAAGGGCGATTGAAAATACGTTTGTTACGCATTGACGAGAGTACCTCTTTCAACAAGCCGCTTACACGCCGGCGATAACGCTCGTCATCCTCGTTCTTTTTTATCCAGTCGAAAATGACGACCCTGCCTCTGGGAGACTCGTTTTCACCCTCGCCGAAGAGCTGTACTTCTCCATGCTCCGGATCCACCTGTACATTAACGACCGATACCGATCCTCCGTCGGAGGATAACTTCTCCGTAGCCGCAAAAAAAGTCGCCTCTATCAACGATAAAACCTTCGCACTGATACCGATTGGTGCCATATCCCTCTCTTGACCGTTCTTGATACAAAAGCCCTCAAAGGTAATAAATCTACACTAGGCGACGCTTTGTGTCGAAAAGGAAGACGTACCTTTGCACAAAAAGAAGGATGCGAGCGACTGTCGAGGTGAAAGAAAAGATAATTCTCGGAATCGATCCCGGGACGATAGTGATGGGCTACGGCCTCCTTCGGACGTTAGGCAAGCAGGGGGAAATGATGACGATGGGGGTCTTACAGCTGGACAAGTACGAGAACTATTACTTGCGTCTTCGAAAAATATTCGAACGTGTGAGCGGACTGATTGAAGAATACAAACCGGACGAAATGGCTATCGAAGCTCCTTTCTTCGGCAAGAACGTACAAAGTATGCTGAAATTGGGACGGGCACAGGGCGTTGCCATGACGGCAGCGCTGCTCAGGGACATTCCTATATACGAGTATGCTCCGTTGAAAATCAAACTGGCCATAACCGGTAACGGTTCGGCTTCGAAAGAACAGGTGGCCGGGATGCTACAGCGTATTTTGCATATTCCCGACGAATTGATGTTGCAGAAATTGGACGCAACGGATGGATTGGGCGCCGCATTGTGCCACTCCATGCAGTCAAGTTCGCCCGCACAGGAAAAGAAATACGCCGATTGGAAAGACTACGTGGCAAAGAACCCTAAAAAAGTGGTGCGATGATGACAATGAAAGAAGTACAAGAGCAAATTGTGGAAGAGTTCTCGGCCTTCGACGACTGGATGGACCGATATTCACTCTTGATAGAGATGGGAAACCGTTTACAGGCAGAAGAAAAACCGGTAACGAAAACGGAGGAAAACCTGATTGAGGGATGTCAAAGTCGCGTGTGGATGGAAGCGGAATATATTGATGGCAAAATCTTCTTTCGTGGAGAAAGCGATGCCGTAATCGTGCGCGGAATCGTGGCCTTGCTTGTTCGGGTGTTATCGGGACGGACACCGCAAGAAATCCTCGAAGGCGAACTGACCTTCATTGAGGCTATCGGCTTGCGGGAACATCTCTCGCCTACACGCTCCAACGGACTGTTGGCCATGTTGAAGCAAATGCGCATGTATGCGCTTGCCTATCAGGCACAAGCGAGAGAGCATAGCGCATGAACATAGCGTGGATTCTGGCGCGCAGGATACATTCCGGTGAAGGCGGAAACAGGATGCCGGCCGCCGTTAAGATGGCTGTGGCAGGTGTCGCCCTGGGTATCGGGGTGATGATATTGTCGGTAGCCATCTTTATCGGGTTCAAACAGGAAGTGGGCGACAAGGTGGTCGGCTTCGGTGGGCACGTCGTGATATCGAACTTCGACGATAACGTATCTTACGAGTCAGAAGCCATCTCCGTGTCCGGCGGGGTGGTCGAACGGTTGCAGAGCATAGCCGGAGTACGGGGAATATCAACCTATGCCACAAAGCCCGGTATATTGAAAACGGACGAGGATTTTCAGGGTGTCGTACTCAAAGGCGTCAGCGAAAATTACGATTGGCATTTTTTAAGCGGACACCTTGTAGAAGGAACGACAGACTCGGTCGGTATCGGTGGCGGTATATTGTTGTCACGGGAGTTATCGAACTTGCTGCGGCTCGGTATCGGTGACGGGTTCCTCATGTATTTCGTCGGAGAAAACGTAAAAGTGCGCAAGTTTATCGTCAGGGGCATATACGAAACGGGATTCGTAGACTTCGACCGCCTCTTCGTATTGGGCAGCCTTGACGTGGTGCAGGGGATAAACGGTTGGACAGCAGACGAAGTGAGCGGCATAGAAATCTTGACAGATGACTTCGACAAGCTGGACAAGGTGAAATGGGATGTCGAAGAAGCTTTCAACGGGATGCGTGATGAGCGGGGGAACACGTTTTACGTCCGTTCAATAAAAGAAATCTATCCGGCGATATTCGGGTGGTTGGACGTATTGGATATGAATATCGTAGTGATACTCTTGCTGATGCTCGCCGTATCAGGCTTCACCATGATAGCCGGATTACTGATACTCATCTTGGAGCGGACACAGATGATCGGCCTGCTCAAAGGAATGGGAATGGGAAATGCTGCCCTGCGACGCACATTCCTATACGTCGCCTTTTTCCTCATTGGACGGGGAATCTTCTGGGGAAATCTCATCGGAGTCGGGTTGTGCCTGATACAGAAATATGGGAAGGTCTTTCCCTTGGAACCGTCTGTCTACTACCTCGATGCCGTTCCGATATCGCTGAATCTCCTCTGGTGGATAGCGTTAAACGTCGGCACGCTGCTCATTACGATGGCTATGCTCTTCGGCCCCTCCTACCTTATCACACGCATATCTCCCTGCCGCGCCATCCGTTTTGAATAAAAACGATTATAACATTTTCCGGAGCACTTCGCGGTCATCGAAATACCGCTTGACACCCTTCACCTCCTGGTAAGGCTCGTGTCCTTTGCCGGCGACGAGGACAACGTCATCGGCAGTGGCCATAGTGACGGCGACTTTGATGGCCTCGAAACGATCGGCAATACATATCGTCCGGCGCTGTTCGGCAGGGGCAAGGCCGGCGTACATCTGACGAATGATTTCGTCAGGGTCTTCATAACGAGGGTTATCGGAGGTGAGGACAAGCTGTTCGCTCAGTCGGGCGGCTTCCCGCGCCATGATAGGCCGCTTACCCGTATCACGATTGCCGCCGGCACCCACAACGGTGATGATACGTCCTTTCTGTCCCAAGACCTCGCGGATAGCCGTCAGCACATTCACCAATGCATCAGGAGTGTGGGCGTAATCGACGATGGCTGTACAACCTGACGGCAACGGGATCGTTTCAAAACGTCCCGCAACGGGGACAAGGGCGCTCAAAACGAGCAGGACTTCGTAGGGAGACTTACCGAGGGCGACGGCCGCACCGAAGACGGCAAGCAGATTGGCGGCGTTGAAACGCCCCGTAAACCGAACATGGACTTCGGAACCGTTGATAAGCAACTGCATCCCGTTAAGGTGCGTCTCCATTATCTTTCCCTTGAAATCGGCAAGGGTGCGCAGGGAATAACTAAGGGGGCGGGCGGCAGTATTTTGGAGCATGACCTCGCCGTTCCTGTCATCAACGTTCGTCAAGGCGAAAGCTGCTGCGGGGAGGGCATCGAAAAAAGCTTTTTTTGCACGAAGGTAATTGTCTACCGTCAGGTGATAGTCCAGATGGTCGCGGGTGAGGTTGGTGAATATCGCCCCGTCGAAAAGAATACCGGCGATACGCCGTTGGGCGACAGCGTGCGAACTTACTTCCATGAAAACATGTGAACATCCCGCCGACGCCATGCGGGCGATGAGCTGTTGCAATTCAAGGGCACCGGGCGTGGTATGCTCGGTAGGAAACGCTTCGCCGTCGATGTAATTACAGACGGTGGATATCAGGCCTGCCTTGTGCCCCATCATGCGGAACATCTCATAAAGGAGGGTCGCGATGGTCGTCTTGCCGTTCGTTCCTGTCACGCCGACGACGGTCAGCCGTTCCGAGGGACTACCGTACCATCGGGAAGCCAAACACCCCAACGCTTCCGCCGAATCCGCCGTTTTGAGATACACCACACTACTATCCCCGTAAAGGTCTTCGGGAACAGCCTCGCAAACGACGGCAACCGCCCCTTGTTCTATCGCCGTTGCGATGTATTTGTGCCCGTCCGTAGCCGTTCCTCTAACGGCGACGAAGAGGCTGCCCTGAGTCACTTTGCGGGAATCATCCTGTATTCCGCCGACGATTTCTATCCCTTCCTGACAGCCGGACAACGTAACGACGTCCATGCCGTGCAACAACTCCGTTAGTTTCATTTCCGTTCGTTTACCTTAAAACAATGCCGATACTTTGCCCGTTGGCAGCGCGCCGCCCGGGCGGAATGGTTTGAGAAACGACCGTCCCGCTTCCTGAAAGGGACACGTGCAGCCCTGCAAGTTCAAGGAGATAAATGGCATCGCGAGCACCCATGCCGATGACGTTGGGGACAAGGCCTTGAACGAGAAGTAACGGTGCGAGACGTATCCCCTCGTCGGTGGCGGCAGCCGTCACCCAATCTGCCGTTTCCACGACGGACACCCGCAGGTCGAACTCGTCCAAAGCATCAAGGGTTGCCTTACGGTATCCGGCTTTGACGCGCGGATTTAGAACGATGGCGCTATCCGGCTTCAACTTACGCACGTTCGTTAGCGTTTGCACCGCATGGATTTTCTCGGCGATGGACTTGACGACCGTTCCCGCCATCAATCCACCCGACGGGTGACCGGAACGGGGACGACGAATAACGACGATACAACTGTATTTCGGGTTGTCGGCAGGAAAATATCCACAAAACGACACCAAATGTCCTGCGGTACGGTAAACCCCGCCGGAAGCTATCTGGGCGGTACCTGTTTTGCCGGCGATGGAAATGAACGAAGACTTGGCAGGCTTACCCGTACCTTTTTCCACAACATTGACGAGCATCTCTCGGATGATATCAAGTGTCTTATCGGAACATATCGACGACTTTACAACTTCTACCGAAGAGCGCCGTATCACCTTGCCGTTATGGGATATCTCTTTTGTGAAACGGGGACGCACCATCTTGCCATCGTTGGCAATGGCGTTGAAAAAAGTGAGCATCTGCAACGGCGGTATCTGCGTCTCGTAACCGAACGACATCCATGGGAGAGCCGTCTTCGACCAATTGGTCTTGTCAGGCATACGTATCTTCGATTTGCCTGCTCCGGGTATCTCAACATGCAGATCGATGTTCAGTCCCAAGCGATACAACCCCTTTACGAACTTCTCGGGTTGTTGCTCGTAACCTTTCAAAATGATCTTCGCCATCCCGATATTGGAAGAGTAACGGATGACTTCTTCGGCGGTAATCAGTCCGTTACCGCCACGGTCAGCATTATGGTCGGTCATGCGTACTCCGGCATACATAAAGATACCATTCCCGGTATCGACCTTGTCACGGGGGGAACAGACCTCGTCTTCCAATGCGACCATCATAGAGGCGACTTTGAACGTTGAACCCGGCTCGGTTTCGTCGGCTACGGCATGATTACGGCTTTCGGCATAGCTGCCCGATTCCATTCGTTCCATATTGGTAATGGCGCGTATCTCCCCTGTCGCCACTTCCATAACGACGGCTGTCCCGGATTCGGCGTTCAAGCTCCGCAACTTTTCAAGAAGCGCTTGTTCGGTAATATCCTGTATCCGTGTATCTATCGTCGTTCGGATATCCATACCGTTTTCAGGCTCTATCTCCGTTACGTTCGTCCATGCACCGCCGACACGCCGGACGGAACTTAAACCCGGTTCGCCGCGGAGCAAACTGTCATATTGGAGTTCCAAACCGTTCTTCCCGCGCGTCAGGCCATCCTGCTCCCGCTCTCCGTAAATATCTCCGATGGTACGGGATGCGAGCATTCCAAAAGGTTTCTCACGCTCTGCCATCTCACGCGTGTACAAACCCGAACGCATACGGCCGAAACGAAAGAATGGAAACGAGCGAATCTTTTTGAGAGTGGTATAAGATACACGCTGACGATAGAGGAGAAACTGCCGGTTCCCTGACCGCAAGCCACGGAGCAGAAAAGAACGATAATCGGCAGGAGAGCGATCTTTCAACAAGTGTGACAGACACAAAGAAAGGGAATCAAGCCCATTCCGCTTGGAATACAGGAAAGAATCCCGCTGAAAACCGTCAGCACGGAAGTCTATGTACAGATAGTAGGCAGGGACACTGACGGCCATCTGTTTGCCGTCGCACGAATAGATGTTGCCACGCACAGGGTAGACCGTGCGGTCGGGACGCTGCAATGTACGGGCGACCCCTTCCCACTTTTCTCGCTCTACCAATGACGTGTTGAATGCGCGTACGGTAATAGCCACCGCAACCGCTCCCAACAATAGGACGACGACGAAATAACAAATCAGAATCCTTGTATCGTTCTTATTTGCGTCCACGGACATTGACAAGTCTATCGGTGTAACTCATAAGGGGGAGGCGCCGAAACCGACAGGGGCAAATCCAACGCTTCGACCATGGCTTCTACCTGCGACTGACGGCTGCGGCCGGTCAGCTCGGAAGATATCGATAAAGCTTCGAAGTGCACGTCGCGAAGCTCTTGCTGCAAACGGTCTATGTCGCGCAGTTTCTGCATACAGGTGTAACGGTTTCCGATATATACGAGGATAAGCGCCACGACGAAGACGATCATCTTCGTATGCCTGACAACAAAATCGTCTTTCAGGATACCGCCACCCAACACGTGGAGTAACGTAAGCCGCTTACCGTTTTTTTCTTTTTCCTCTGCCATCTCCTTCATGTTGTCGTCCGTACGGCGATACGTAACTTGGCGCTGCGCGCCCTTGGATTAGCGGCTACCTCTTCTACCGTGGGGACTATTACCCGCGTATGTACCGGACGGAAAGGGCTACGCACATTTCCAAAAAAGTCTTGCTCGCTCTGACCGTCAAAATTACCCGTTTTGAGGTAATTCTTCACTATCCTGTCTTCCAACGAATGATAAGTGATAATGACCAACCTACCGCCCGTACGAATGAGTTTCGCCGTCTGTATCAGCATCTCGCGAAGGGCGGACAGTTCATCATTCACCTCAATGCGCAATGCCTGAAAGGCTTGGGCGGCGATTTTTTTTTCTTTCCCCCGCAAA
>JAITAD010000066.1 GCA_031284275.1 Tannerellaceae bacterium | reverse complement strand
AAGAAGTGGCGTGAACAAATGCGGAGGAAGAAAAAGTTGCGGAGGTAAGATTCGAACTTACGACCTTTGGGTTATGAGCCCAACGAGCTACCCCTGCTCCACTCCGCGATACGAAACCGGTTCTCCGATTTGTGGGTGCAAAAGTACTCTTTTTTTTGAAGGCTGCAACAAGGAGGTGATTTTTTTTGTGACAGGGATTTTTCGGGAAGCTTGTGGTAGCAACTTAGCAAAGAGATGCCGGTAAGGGTGATATTGGGATTAGGTTAATAATCTATAAAACAGGGGGGGGGGGTAGAGGAAGGAAATTGATTACTTTTGGGGGTCTAATACAAATCTAATACAAAAATGAAGAATCAAACAATTGAATTGATGATGAAACGTTCCTTATTTTTCGTGGGTTTGTGGGTTTGTTGTGTTGTACAGACACAAGCACAAGTACAGGCGCAGACACAGGGGTGGAACAGGATGATTATCAACGCCGATCTTGGTAGGGATACCATCAGTAGGCATCTCTACGGTCATTTTTCCGAACACTTGGGAAATTGTATCTATGGCGGGTATTGGGTAGGGGAAGATTCGCCGATTCCTAACACGCGGGGTATCCGTAAGGACGTGGTGCAGGCTTTGCAGGATATCGCCGTCCCCAACCTGCGATGGCCGGGTGGGTGTTTTGCCGATGAATATCATTGGATGGACGGTATCGGTCCGCGCGAGAAACGGCCGAAGATGGTCAATACGCATTGGGGAGGCGTGGTGGAGGATAACAGCTTTGGGACGCATGAGTTCCTTGACCTTTGCGAACAGTTGGGTTGCGAACCGTATATATGCGGTAATGTGGGGAGTGGGACGGTAGAAGAGATGTCGAAATGGATAGAGTATATGACTTTCGATGGCGAAAGTCCGATGGCGAACCTGCGTCGGCAGAACGGACGGGAAAAACCGTGGCGGGTGAAGTTTTGGGGACTCGGGAACGAGAGCTGGGGTTGTGGGGGAAATATGACGGCTGATTTCTACACGGATCAGTATCGTCGTTATGCCACTTACTGTCGTAACTTCGGAGGGAACAAGCTGTACAAAATCGCCTGTGGACCATCGGATATGGACTACAATTGGATGGAAACGCTCATGAAGGGCGCCGGCGGACAGATGCAGGGGATATCGCTGCATTATTATACACTGCCGGGAAATTGGACAGATAAAGGATCGGCAACGCTCTTCGGTGAGGCGGAATATTTCACGACCATCCGCAAGACGCTCACCATGGATGAGTTCCTGACAAAGCATACGGCTATTATGGAGCAATATGACCCGCAGGGGAAAGTCGGCTTGATTGTCGATGAATGGGGAGCGTGGTACAATGTGGAACCCGGTACGAATCGGGGTTTTCTCCGCCAACAGAGTACGTTGCGGGATGCGATTATTGCGGGGATCAACCTGAACTTCTTCAACAACCATTGCAGCCGCGTGAAGATGACTAATCTGGCGCAGACGGTCAATGTGCTGCAAGCAGTGATTTTTACGGAAGGAGAAAAGATGGCGCTTACCCCGACGTATTGGGTGTATTATCTTTACAAAGTTCATCATGACGCCGTGCTGCTGCCGATATCGTTCACGAGCGAGAAGTATGTGTTGGACGGGCAGTCGATGGATGCCGTACAGGTTTCGGCGTCTCGGGATGCAGCGGGAAGGATTCACATCACGCCGGTGAACATAGACCCCAATAAAGAACAGACGATAGAGATTGAATTGCGGGGAATGACGCCGAAGCGGGTTTCGGGGAAAGCGCTGACGGCTGATAAGCTCAACGACCACAACACCTTTGACCATCCGGAGTCTGTTCGGTTCAAGGACTTTAATGGCGCTAAACTGCTGAAAGACGGATTGTTGCGTGTTTCTCTGCCGGCCAAATCCGTCGTAATGTTGGAGATAGAATAGCACCCCTAAGGGGTGTTTTACTGCGCGTGGCGCGGAGGGCGGCGATGGTGATTTCCTTGCCCAACTTGGTAAAGACCTCTTAGGGGTGTTTTACTGCGCGTGGCGCGGAGGGCGGCGATGGTGATTTCCTTGCTCAACTTGGTAAAGACCCCTAAGGGGTGCGATGACAGAAGCGGGATAAGGTAATTTTTTGGCGGATTTCCTTGTGCGTATGGGAGGTGGTGACGAGCGGCAGGAAGGTATGGGTGCCGGCATAGCGGTCGCTGATGGTTTTCAGGTCGTTCTCACCGGAGAGCAGATAACCTTCGTCAGGCAGGGTGGGGGTATGTCGGGATTCGAAGGGTAGGAAGATGTTACCGAGGTAAAAATTGAGGCCGTAGAGGTTGGGGTAATGGCGGAGGTCGTTCATAACATAGACATTACCGTGTTGCAAGGGATAGGTACGCATAATCTCTTCGGCGAAAGGGCGGATGGAGGCGCTGTGTCGTTCGCCACGCATCACGAGGCCGTCAATAAAGAGGTTGAGGCTGAAGAGGAGAGCGATGACGGCATAAAAGGTCTTGATATGTATTTGCCGGAGGAAGCTACAGCAGGTGAGTATCAGTGTCGTTGTGAGGAGGGCAAGGATGAGGAAGGTGACGGCATCGGGAGTCGTGAGCAGGTCGGTGATGGCCGAGAGAGCGCATAGGGCGACGTCGCTGTCGGTGAAGCGAGCGGCAAGGATGACCGGGTCGATAAGGCGGGTTGCCGTCAGCCATGCGAGTAACAGAGAGAGCGTACCGACGCCCGTCACCAGAAAGGCGAAGGCACGCAGGGCTTTTGCTTGTCGGTCTACGATGTTGAGCACATATTGCGAGAGGAAAAAGGCGATGAAAGGGTAAGCGGGCATGAGATAGACACTACGTTTGGCGGAAGGGATGGCGTAGAAGACGAGGATACTGACGGCGGCTACGAGGGAAAAGAGGCGGACGGGATCCATACGTCGCAATCGCACCAACCATTCGGTCGGACGCAGGGATGACCTCCAACCGTTCAGTGTCGGCCGTTTGAGGCCAAAGAGAGAGAAAAGCAGCAGGATGGTCCATGGGACAAATCCGGCGGCGAGGGTAGCGAAATTGTACCAGAAGCCTTCCTCGTGGCCTAATTCGTAGCGTATGGCGGGAGTCGCAAGACGGAAGAAACGGCCGAAGTTCTCGGCGGTCACCAAATTGAGAAAGTCCTGTCCCCCTTGTTTCCATGCCTCCAGATACCACAAAGTAGGGAGAAAGACAGCTGACAGGCCGATGTAAAACAGGCTGCGGAGAATCACGCGCCAAGGATATTTGCCGAGCAAAAAGAGATAAATGCCGAAGACGAAGAGCGGAAGAACGATACCGACAGGGCCTTTGGTAAGGGTGGCCAATCCCAACAGCAGAGAAACACCGATGGGCAGTCCCTTGAGGTTACGGATTTCTTCCCATCGATAAAGGCCGAAAAGCCCGGTGACGATGAAGAGGGTGAGGAGCATATCGACGCGGGCTGTCATTCCTGCGCGATGCAGTTCCACGCAGGTCATCAGGATGCAGGCAGTGACGAACGTCTCGTGGAACTTCTTTGTCCGCTTGCCGAAAAAGACCACCACCGCACCTATCAAGACAATGAGCGCCAAGGCCGACGGCAGCCGAGCAGTGAATTCGGATACGTATCCCTGCGGCAGCGAAAAAGCAGCCATCAGCCAGTGTGCCAGCGGCGGCTTGTAAGCGAACTCGTCTGCATAGGCGGCGGGCAGTACGACATTGCCCGTAGTAAGCATGGAGACGGCGACAGCCGCCTCGCGGGGTTCACCCTTGGTAGCGAAATCGCCCAAACCGATCCATGGAAGTACGGACAAGGCGCATATCAGCACGGCAAAGGTGATGGGCTTTTGCAGGTAAAGGTCTTGCAGGAAAGAGGTGCGCATGGTCTCTATCTTTATTTTATTTGGCAGTTATCGTAGCATAGTCGGGAAGTTTGGGCAGGAAAGCATACTCCATAGTGGAGTAATCCATCCGACAGCAGAAGTGTTGCAGGCCATTGCTGACCGTCAGGTAGCCGACACGCAGAGAGAGGTTATAACGAGCGAGTTGTCGGAAGACGGCAGGGGATAGTTCAACGGTTGGGGCTTTATACTCGATGATCATCAGCGGGGCGAGCGATCGGCTGTAGACCACGGTATCGCAACGTTTGGCAGTACCATTTAAGCTGATGGATACTTCATTGACTACCAAGTTACGGGGATAACCTTTGTCAGCGAGGAGGTAACTGACGAAACGCTGTCGAACCCATTCTTCGGGGGTGAGAGCGACGTAACGGCCTCTCAGAGGGTCGAAGACCTTAGGTCTGCCGCCCGCCTGCGAAAGCCGCAGGTCGGCAGGCGGCAGGTTAAGTATCTGTTGTCCGGTGGCGTCAGGGCTATCCATGGCGTACAACCCCTTAATCGAAAGGGGGCGGAAAGGTACGGAATTATTGATTACCTTTGTCGGCGCTTCCCCAAACGGTTTTGAAATATGGAATATAACACAGGAAAGACAAGGCTGGCATTGCCCGAGTACGGGCGTGTCGTCCATGAAATGGTGGCTCACTGCATGACATTGGAAGACCGTGACGAACGTAACCGTTGCGCCGCCACTATCATCAACCACATGGCAAGCATAGCGCCCCAACGTCGCGACTCGTCGGGAAGTTACTCGGTATTTTGGGATCATCTGGCTATCATTTCCGACTTCAAGTTGGACATAGATTATCCCTGCGAAGTCATTAAGCCGGAAGAGTTTGCCGCCCGTCCGCGTAAATTGCCCTACGCTCAGGACAAGATGCGTTACCGCCATTATGGTAAAGTGGTGGAGAATATGGTGGCGCAGGCTCTCGAGTTGCCGCAGGGAGAAGACCGGGAACGGTTTTCGCTCCTCATCGCCAACCAGCTTAAAAAAGCTTACCTGACGTGGAACAAAGATACGGTGAGTGACCGTAAGATTTTCGACGACCTTCGAGAACTGTCTTCCGGAGAGATTTCACTCGTAGAGGGTACGCATAAGCTTGTCGAGACACGTGAATTGTTGAACCTCATGCGGAACAACCCGCCATCATCCGCTCCGACGGCTTCCAACAACAAGAAGAACAATTACCGCAAACGTTCCCGATAAGGCGGACATTGATGGCAACGGTACGATTGAACGGTACGGCTTATGAAGTATCGACGGGGGAGACGATGGCAGATTTCCTCCAAAGGGTACGAAAAGGAGAGACGGCAGTTTCCGGAAATTGGTGGGAGGGAATTGCGGTTGCGGTGAATTACGAAGTAGTGCCGCGGGAACAGTGGGCACAATTCGTACTCACGGAAGGGATGGAGATGATGCTTATCCATGCCGTTTCGGGTGGAGGGATGTGATGCCACACTTGGAAATAGCCGTTATCACATGGCCGGAGTTTCTCGTAGGAGAAGCAAAGGCGGTGGAAGCGTTATTTGCAGCCGGCTTGCAGCGGTTACATCTGCGGAAGCCCTGCGCCGATGCTGAGGCGTTGCGAGGTTTCATGGAAGATATAGACAAACGGTTTCATCGGAGAATTACGGTGCATGGCAGTCCGAAGCTATTCGGCAGCTTGGACGTAGGTGGTTTCCATGTGCCCAAAGGGGATATCGGCGAGGTAGGAAGAGGGATGCGGCGGAGCTGTTCATGCCACTCGTTGGAAGAAGTAGCAGCATTTGCACCGTTGTGCGATTATGTGTTTCTCAGTCCGATATTCGACAGCCTATCGAAACAAGGGTATAAGGCCGCCTTCTCGGAAGAGACACTTACTGAGGGTCGGCAACGGGGTATTATCTCGCAACGAGTATACGCCTTGGGAGGGATTATGCCGGAAAGGATTGGGCAGGTGAAGTCGATGGGTTTTGGGGGAGTCGGAGTGCTGGGCTATATCTGGGAACCTCCTGTAACGGAAGCTGTGGAACGGTATAGCCGTTTGTTATTGTAAATCAATATTTTAACGACTGATAACGATTAACTTTTCTACTGATAAGGTTTAATCGAAAAGTTTTACATCCTGTCCTTGTATGCTCTCGTGGAATACACATGAAGGAAAGAGTAAAAAATCGGATGCACCGACAAAGACGGGATGGCCGCCTTGCCGGTGCATCTGAAAAGAGTCAGGCTTTGGTTAAATCACAAAAGTTAGGTATATAAGTCAGTCATTCGTTATTTACTTACTTGATACGGTTTTTAGAGAAGCGGTGGGAGACGAGACGGGCGCCAAGACTGAGGATGAGGACGATGAAGGTAAGGAGCATGGCAGCGGCGTAAGCGCGCTCACGCACCTCGGGGATGGGGCTACTGAGCTGGAAGAAGATGGAGAGGGGTAGGGTGGCGGCGGGCTGGTCAAGGGAAGTGGGTATGCTGTCAGTAAACCCGGCGGTGAACATGACACCGGCGGCGTCGCCGATAGCACGCCCGATGGAGAGGAGGGTGGCGGTGACGATACCGGGGGCTATCTGGCGCAGGACGATCTTGATGGTCTCCAGACGGGTGGCGCCGAGAGAATAGGCGGCGTCGAGGAGGTCACGGGGGAAAGAGGCGGCGACTTCGTCCATAGATCGGATGAAGATGGGAATGATGAGGAGGGTGATGACGATGATCCCGCCGAGGAGTGAAGTCTTGAGGCCGAAAAAGATCATAATCGTGAAGGCGAAAGCGCCATAGACGATGGAGGGTATCCCGAAGAGGACGTCGAAAGCCAAACGGGTGAAATAGGCGAGTTTGGCACCCTTGCGGAGGTAGACGTTGATGAAGAAAACGACGGGGATACTGATGAGCAGGCCAAGGATAGTAGACCCGGCCACGATGTAGAGGGAGCCGATGATAGCGTTGAGTATACCGCCGCTCTTACCGAGGTAGAAACCCCCACTTGGAAGGCTGGTGATCATCTCCCAAGAGAGGGCAGGCAACCCGCGCTGGAAAATGACCCAGACGACACTTCCGAAGAAGAGG
>JAITAD010000002.1 GCA_031284275.1 Tannerellaceae bacterium | reverse complement strand
TAGCGAATCCTGTGCCCGTTGCGCCTCGCGTCGGGCTTTATCCTTGATAAGGATGCTCGTTATAAGTTCTTCACCGCCGTCGAAACATTTCTTTTTCAGTCGTCGGAGCACATCCTCCGTCTGTTCTTCAAGTATCCTAATCGTTAGCATATATGCCTGTTTTACGAGCTATTTCTCGGTCGCAAAAGTAACTAAAAGGCTAAGATGAACGGTCTGGCGGGCATTTACTACCTTTGTATCTGTGATAACACCAAAGAAAGACAGATGAAGATAGCAGTCGTTGGAACGGGATATGTGGGTCTGGTGACGGGAACTTGTTTTGCGGAAATGGGGACGGATGTTTCTTGTGTAGACATCGACGAGAACAAGATCGGGCGACTGCGACGAGGCGAATTACCGATATATGAGCCGGGATTGGACGAAATGGTTGCCCGTAATGTGGAAGCGGGCAGATTGCATTTTACGACGGATATTCGCGAGGTTGTCAATACTGTAGATGTGCTCTTTTGTGCCGTAGGTACACCTCCTGAGGAGGATGGAAGCGCTGATTTGCGTCATGTGTTGTCCGTTGCCCGTTCGGTGGGGAAGTACATGGAACATTATATTCTTGTGGTCACAAAAAGTACGGTACCTGTCGGTACGTCTTTACGCATAAAGGCGGCCATCGCCGAGGAACAGTCCGCCCGTAAAGTCAGCATCCCGTTCGATATCGCTTCCAATCCCGAGTTTCTGAAAGAGGGGGCGGCTATTAAGGATTTTATGAGTCCTGACCGTGTCGTGGTGGGTATTGAGTCCGAGCGTGCGAAAGAGTTGATGAGTAAGTTGTACCGTCCATTTCTGCTGAACTATTTCAGGGTTCTGTACATGGATGTCGCTTCTGCCGAAATGACCAAGTATGCCGCAAATGCCATGTTGGCAACCCGCATCTCGTTTATGAACGACATTGCGAACCTGTGCGAACGGGTAGGGGCGGATGTCAATATGGTGCGTACCGGTATGGGGTCGGATATCCGTATAGGAAGCCGCTTTCTCTACGCCGGTTGCGGATATGGAGGCTCCTGCTTCCCTAAGGATGTAAAAGCTTTGATTAAAACTGCCTCTGACCATGACTGTCCGTTACGTATCCTCGAGGCAGTGGAGGCGGTGAATGAAGATCAAAAACAACGGCTGTTCGCCAAACTTGAGAGCTATTACGGAGAATTGAAAGGCAAACACATAGCGTTGTGGGGACTGTCTTTCAAGCCGGAAACCGACGACATACGGGAAGCGCCTTCCCTGATACTGATCGCCAATCTGTTGAATGCAGGCTGTGAGGTTACAGTCTACGATCCTGTGGCGATGCACGAAGTGGAGCGTAAGATAGGGAATAAAATCACCTATGCCGGCGATATCTATTCTGCGGTGGACGGTGCGGATGCCCTATTGCTGGTGACGGAATGGAAAACCTTCCGAATGCCCTCATGGGCATCCGTCAAAGAGAGAATGCGTCACCCTCTCGTTCTGGACGGGAGAAATCTCTATGACAAACATGAATTGGAAGGTTACGGATTCGTCTACAAAGGCATCGGTCGCTGAAAAGAGGGACTAATCCCGACTCCTTCCCATGAAGATGGCAATGTAGTACAGCAGAGAGGCAAGGGAACCAAGCGCTGCTACCACGTAGGTGTAAGCGGCGGCGCGGAGGGCATCTTCTGCCTTGTCATGTGTGTAGACGTTGGTGATTCCCGCTCCGTTTAACCATGCGAGGGCGCGTTGACTGGCGTTTATCTCAACAGGGAGGGTGATAAAACTGAACAGGGTGGTACTGGCGAAGAGGATAATGCCGAACAGGAGGAGTTGTGGAAACGTATTGAGCAGTAACATACCTCCAAGGAGTACCCAAGTCATTATGCTTGATGAGAAAGAAACGACAGGCACAAGGGCCGAACGCATCTGCAAAGGTGCATAGGCGCGTGCATGTTGAACGGCGTGCCCACACTCGTGAGCAGCCACCGCCGCTGCCGCTACGCTGTTACTGTTGTAGACGGACTCGCTGAGATTGACCGTTTTGTTGGCGGGATTGTAATGGTCGGTCAAATGCCCCGAAACGGATGTCACGGAGACATCGAATATACCGCTGTCCCGAAGCATTTTCTCGGCCACCTGCTTGCCGGTCATTCCACCGGGCAAAGGGACTTGTGCGTACTTTTCAAACTTACGTTTCAGCCGAAGCGATACCACCCAACTGAGGATGGCCGTACCAAGAAATATGATCCATGAGATAGGCATGGGAAGAAGTTTTTAAGCGTGTATAAGTTCAGGTTTACGAATTATCGTTTGTTCGCGGTCAGGACCAACCGACACGATAGCGATGGGTACCCCAAGCTGCGCTTCAAGAAAAGCGATGTAGTGAGAAAAAGCCTGCGGGAACTGCGATTCCCGACTGATTGTCGTCATGTCGGATTGCCAACCGGAGAGTTCTATGTACTCGGCACGCATATCAGGTGTGAGGTGGTACGGAAACGAGGTGGTACGTTGGCCGTCTATGGTATAGGCAACGCAAACCTTAATCGTTTCGAAAGTATCCAACACATCGGATTTCATCATAATGAGGCGCGTTACGCCATTTACCATGATGGCGTAACGGAGGGCGACGATGTCCAACCACCCGCACCGCCTCCGCCGACCGGTAACAGACCCGTACTCGTGTCCAAGTTCGCAGAGTTTTTCTCCGGTTTCGTCGGTGAGTTCGGAAGGGAATGGCCCGCTGCCCACTCTTGTACAATAGGCTTTGAAGATACCGTAAACTTCTCCGATGTGTCCGGGTGCAACACCCAATCCGATGCAACTGCCGGCACATACCGTGCTTGAAGAAGTTACGAAAGGATAGGAACCAAAGTCCACGTCCAACATCGTCCCCTGTGCCCCTTCGGCAAGAATATACTTCCCTTCGGTAATCTTTGCATTGATAACGTGCTCACTATCAACGAGCGGAAATGTCCGTAGGAAATCAATGCCTTCGAGCCAACGTTCTTCCAATTCCCGCAGATCGTATGGATAGTCGAGTGATCGGAGTATGGCTTCGTGACGCTCTTTCGCTTGACGGTAAATGGTGGCAAAATCATGTTGGATATCTCCCACTCGAACACCGTTTCGCCCGATTTTGTCCGTATAGGCAGGCCCTATGCCCTTTCCGGTCGTTCCTATCTTATTGCCCCCTTTCGCGCTTTCGTAGGCGGCATCAAGAAAGCGGTGCGTCGGCAGGATAAGATGAGCCTTGCGGGAAATAAGGAGGCGTTCTCGAATGTCGGACAAGCCTCCGGCAATCAGGGCATTTATTTCCTCCTTAAAGAGCAGCGGATCAAGAACGACACCGTTCCCTATCAGGTTGATCTTTTCACCTTGAAAGATTCCGGACGGAACGGAACGCAGGATATATTTTTTTCCGTCGAACTCTAAAGTATGTCCGGCATTAGGCCCACCCTGAAAACGGGCAATCAGGTCATAACGCGGTGTAAGGACGTCTACAATCTTGCCCTTCCCTTCATCCCCCCATTGCAACCCCAGCAATACATCAACACTCATGTCGTCTTTTGTTTAGACTGACGTTCCGTTGCTTCTTGACGAAGCCGGAAAGTACACTTGCTGCAAAGCCCAAAGATATACATATTGTAGTAATGGGCGGTAAACCTGCGGAACTTCAATTGCTGCACGTCTACACGAAGCCCCCTGATGGGCGCATCCGTCAGGGAATGACACTCCATGCAAAAGAGGTGGACATGTTTCTCTGCCGTTCGTTTCAACTCGTACAGCGGAACGGGTGTAAGCGGATGCCTGACAAGGATACCTGATTCTACAAGGAGGTCAAGTCCCGAATAGAGTGTCGCCTTGCTCACATGGAAAGCTTCCTCCTCAAGTTTGCCTTGCAATTGCTTCAATTCGAAATGTCCGGAAATACCGCAAACATGTCGGAATATCGCATCCCTCTCTTCTGTAAACCGAAGTCCTCTCTTTCGGAGAAACTCGGTAAAGAGCTGGCGTAACTCATTGACAATGCCTGCATCCATTGGGGGTAAGGAACTTCCCCTCAGTGCACCACCACCTTAACGGCTTTTTCGCCGGCTACGGAAACGACGGCAAGGCCTGCGGGGATGTTCACAACCGTTTCTTCAGACGCTATGGTAGCGTCTGCGAGCGTTTTCCCTAAGATATCAACAATCCGCACATACTTTCCCGCAGCTCCGGAAATGACGACCTGCCCTTTTGCTGCCGTTACCTGAACGGAGGTTTCTTTGACAGCGGCGGTTTTCAGTAATCCGCTCTGTTTTACGATGAACACCTCTGCCCCTTCAAGTATCGCCTCTTCGTAAGTAGAGGTATGCAATACCGGAACGCCGTCTACTATCTTTATCCAACTATTCAACCCGCTACCGTAGTAACTGTATACATCACCTCTCGTTTCCAACAGGAAAGTCCCATTGCTTTCAGGTGTCAGCCGCAGGGAAAAGAGAATAGGGGAAGAAACGCCCTCTATTTGCTGTTCTTCCGGACTGTAACCGATCTGTATGGTTTCGCCTGCGATGGTCAATTTACTGTCGTCTTCTGACAATATGCCCTCAACGAAAGCCAAGCGGGGCTTACCTTCCCAAAGGAAAGCATCGGGGTTCTTATCCCCCAGATAGTAAAGGGACACCGAGTCGGCGAGACTGCGCAAGAAACGGGCTGTCCTTACCGTCTTACCGTCTACGACAGATTCTTTCACATCAGACATGAGCAGATACTGCGGCATGTTGATACCGCGTACGTAACGGGCTACGAGGCTACCTTGCGGCTGCTCTTCAACGGCGAGATAGCTAAGAGAAATGCTGTTCGCTGATTGTGGAGCAAGGGCGGCAGAGGTAAGGATACTTTCAATCTGTATCTCCTGCTCTTCACCGTCAAAATCTTCGGCGGTAAAACTACGATAGGCGGCAAGAACATGGTCAATCACTGCGAACTCTGCTCTGGGATAATCCGCATCGGTCACATTCACCGCAAACAATGTAGAACTGTTCACCGCTAACCACGAGAGGGGAGTGGCGTACTTGGCATAGAAAAAGGATGTCCCTTTGACAGGTATAGGTGTTACGAAGTTCCCCAACTGCTGAACTTCCGCTTCTGTTTTGTACTTGATAGGGGCATAACTGCCTCCTTCCGACAAAGCAGCCATGACAAGCGTTTTTCCACTGGTGATAACACCGTTCGTATACAGAGCGATGAGGTTTCCCGTTACATCATTCACCTCTGCCCAATCACCTGAGGCGTAGGGTGCATTGAACAATTGATACTGCGGCTCTCCGCTCTGAGAGCGCCGTACTTCTTTCAATAGGAAAACCGCCGCATTCATGGGAGTCCCCGTCAGTTTATAACGACGATTGATAGCGACATCAGGGTCGAAAGAGAGGTAATAGTTTCCATATTTCAACCGATAGACGGTACGTTCAAGGGGAACGAGGGCGGTGTTAGCAGGGGTCGTGTACCCGTACGTTTCCGTTGCAACAAGCTCGAGCTGAAAACGAACATCTCCACTTGTGATATAGGCATAACCGTCACCGTCGACACCCAAGTTCCCTTGCCCTTGATATTTAAGGGTAAAGCCATTACTGCGTGACAAGTTTGTGAAGTGATGATAGCCTGCGTAGTGATCATTGAGGCAATCGGAAGAAAGACGCACCAAACGCAGTGTGTCTGTCCCGAGGAAAAACACCGTGCCTGCGGCCGAACCTTTGAAGATACGGTCGGGACTGTCACCAAAGTAGGGAGCACTATACTTACCACGTTCACGGTTAGTCACCGTCACTTTGCCGGCAGTAGTGTTCTCCTCTATGACCCACTGGGCAGCGGGGTCTTTACGCAGGTGATCGCCGTATTCGGCAAAAGCAAAAGAACCATCCGGCAGGAAAGTGAGATACTTATCCTTGCGTGGGTGGGTTTCATCACTCCATGAATTACGGTTATCGTTGATACCTACTACCTGTATCAGGTAAACACCTTTCTCTACTGTGGCGGGGCTGTATTGATTCTCACCACCGACGTAATAGGCAACACTTAGGGGCGCCAAGTTCACGTTGGGGTTAAGCTTATTCCGGACGTATATTTGGTCGGTGTTCCCATCGTAAAGCACCTGAAACAGATAAGCATCGGCAGAAAAAGCGGTTTTTCCTTGCCATTTGTCGGTTGTTTCCAAGGTATAACCGGACGTGGCAACGATATAACCCTTGTCTTTCACCAAAAGGGAGAACCATGTCCGGTCGTCTGTACGATAGGCATCGTTGGGAAGTACGATAGCCTCTTCGGTATCTCCTTCGACTACACCTTGAGCTTGCAAGGGTTGCTTGAGTACGTCCGGAATCTGCCCATACGTGAGAGCCATATGGAAATAACTGTTTGCCGTAGCGCGGACATCGTGCGTTTCTTCGTCATAGGCGCCATTTTTTCCGAAATTGGTGTTCAACTCGTTCACGGAAAAAACAACATAGCTACCTACCCTGCAAGGGGTGATGGTCAGCACGTCCCGTGCATTCTCTGCTTCCTTGAAGTCCTTAAACGAGCGGGGAACAACTCTGTCTCCATCAGCCCCCCACGCAATTATGACTTTACCTCCTGAGGTGGAGTGATAGAAGATATTGTCACCCGGGATACTTGATTTGGAAGAGGGTTGCCATTGCCGGATATCTCCCACAAGACGATTTGCCGTACCTGAGGCGGAAGCGCCCGATGAGGTGGCTTCTTCCGACCGGAAGACAAGGTCAAAAGACGAAAGGAAAGAACGAAATCCATAGGAAAAACCGGAGAGGTCATCAGTTCCTCCATGCACCGTTACTTTCCATAAGAGCTTTTTCAATTCCTCGGGAGAGTTCGGTAAGCGGGATTCGGGTAAGAGGTAGAGATAGCCATCCCTCTGGATGAGGAAATATGATTCTTCCCCACCACCTTTGTATGTGGCTCGCAGCAAATAGTTTCTTGCACTATAGTACGCTCCTTCGCCGTAAACGGGTTCGGCAGTGGCTTGTTGTGCAGAAACCCCCACACAGATCGCCTGCGAAACTAAGGCCATCAGGATGTAATACAACCTCTTCATAGCTTGTGACTTATTAAAGTCCATATACTTACACTACGGACGCTACCCGTAGCGTCTGCAAAGTTAAGTAATAATCCTATGTTTCCGCTCCATGCTTAGTAGAAATATTTCTGCGTAAATTATACTCGCTCACATCTTTTTCTTCACAGACAAGGATGGCTGTCGGCAGGGAAGGAAACACCTAATCGGCGGCGTACTTCGTCAATGATGGCAACGGTATGCAGGGAATTGGCATGACTGTTGATAGCGGACTCCTGCTTACCGGCAAGCAAAAGGTTGATAAACTCGGAAACTTCGTAGTAGAACTCGTTCCGTTCGACGGGGAGGCTTAGTTCTTCGGCAGCTCCACCAAAGCGCGGGGTAAAGGTAAGGTGGCTGATGATGTTGATTCTATCCAGCGTCAATGTCCCTTCTTCCCCTTGAATCTCAGTGGGGAGGGATGAGTTAGCAATCTTGGAATAGAGTACGGTAGCGATCATGTCGTCGTAGAGGAAGTTTATGGCGCCTTGTCCGTCGGTACCCGAAGATAAGAGCAATCCGGTTGCTTCCATGCGTTTGGGAGGACCGAAGAGTACGACCATGGGATAGACTGTGTAAACGCCGATATCAGACATGGCTCCGTTGGAGAGGGACGGATTGAAAGCGTTTTGCACAACACCGTTCTTCAAATCGTCATAACGGGAAGAGTATTGGCAATAGCAAGAAAAATAACGGCGAACTTTACCGACACGATACAAGTTCTCGCGCAACGCAAGAAAGTTGGGGGTGAGCGTAGGCTTCATGGCCTCCATCAACGTTACGCCGTATTGGAGGGCAACGGCAATCATGGCATCTGCCTCCACCGCATTTGAGGCTAACGGTTTCTCACAGAGAACATGTTTCCCACGTTTCATGCAAAGGATGCTTTGTCGGGCATGTAAACTGTTGGGTGATGCTACGTATACCGCATCTACGAGCGGGCTTTCCGCCAACTCCTCCACCGAAGTAAATACCGCTACTCCATTTTCTCCTAAGGAATACCCCTGTTCCTTGATGAACGCCTCCCCCCTTTCTTGTACCCGCGAACAGACGGCAGTCAGCACGAAGCGTTCATCTTCCCTTGCGCCGGCCAACATCTTTCCCGTTATGTAGTTCGTCCCGATTACTCCGAAACGGACTTTGTTCCCATCCCGTTTCATACCTTCCGTTTTCCTTTTGTTCCCGTTCGTTCGAAGTACAAAGGTAGCTGTTCAAGCGAGATTCATACGATAGGGAAGGCCTACAGCACGATCCATCGGAGAGAAAGAGAAGCAGCATATGCGGGAAGACCGAAGACATCACCGGTGTCACCTGCAAGAGAAGCTATAAGAGAGAGGGGGTATTGGGGGAAGGTATAGTTGGTTTCGAGAAGGAAAGAAAGCCCCGTTTTCTTTTGCAGAAAAGGTTCTTCGGAGGTTCCCCATCCGTTCATCAGCGTGCAGAGCAAGCGATAGGAGGTTGTCGGAGCCAACGCTCCCTCCAACCCGATATGCCAGTCAAGGATACGAGTGTTCAGAAACCCTTGCCGTCCATCTTCGTTGTACTCCGGCGAGGGAAGCAACGGCGACCCTTCACTTCGCCCAAAGTGAGCATGGCCATTGACGTAGACACCATTGTTGTAATAGTTATCTCCCCCTCCTCCCCGTGCAGGATACTTCTCACGGTCAAACCAGAGGAAATGAAATGGTCCGCTTTGGTGACGTGTAGTCACATATTCTATCACCATTTTCCGTAACCATTTGCAAGGCAAATCCCCGCGAATCCCCCACAATCCGTCTATTCCGTTGTTGAGTTCCGTTCCCGACTTATCGCCGGCAATATGTTGATGATACAGTTGCACAGCCCAATCGTTCTGTTCGTATCCCAGTTGCATGTCATAAGCCATGTGGTGTGCACCAAGCACGTTTTCCCGATCGGGAGTACTCGCCCCATCCCCCCCCGGTTGTGCCATCACGATACGGAGGAAATCTACGAATGAATGAGGTTGCTTTCCTCCATACTCCGGATGGGTGGAAATCCCTGCCCATTGTGCTGTGTGTCGAAGCCCTGCGGTAGCATACAGAGGGAAATGTTTCTGTTGATCGCTTAATCGCAAAAACAGCGACTTGTCATGTCGCCGCACATGTTTAACGTAGTAGGCGTTTTCCGGAGTGGATGCTGCCAGATACTTGCCGTCTACAAACAGGCTTACGCCAAACTCCCCTTTCCATTGCAGCCAACCTCCGGTCAATGGGACACTGCTAAATTGCGGGCGACTGATGAACAGACCCGGCGCCGGCCGTGCATTGCCCGACTGTATCATATCCCCCGAACTAAGTTCTTTATCCCACAACGAGATATAGCGCTCTTTCGCTCCTGCGATCACTTCCCAACCTCTGTACTGCAACTCCCCATAGGCCTGTTGTACGTGGATTTTTTTCTCACGAGGCGTTACTGCCACATCCACCCCTGTTTTCCAATGCACGTTTTTCCCCCATGTGTCTTCATATTCGGCTTTCCCTCTCAGATAACCATTTCTCGCCCTCAAAGGTGCGACACCGTATCGGTTACTCACCATCCAGAAAGGTGTTACCTTACCTGTCCCTCCTGCCGCCCAAGCTTCCATCTCGAAGTGTCCCCGTCCGAGTTGTTCCTGTCCCCACGCCATCCCCGTACCGAGCAGCCAAAGTCCCAACATTCCCGCCCCCAGCTCGGCAAACCGCTTCTTCCTCCGCACGTAGTATTGATACAGCAGGCATCCCTTCCATCTTATATCCCGAATCGTTGTCCTTTTCCCGTTTTCTTTCCTCACTTCCGAGTAGTCTGAACGCATACGCCCAAATGCTCTCCATGCTTTCCACACGGCCAGAGCGTTTGCCCATTGGCCACTCAGGGCATAGTGTATTCCTGCCAGCATATCCAAGCCCTTGCGAACGCCCATCACCTTTTGTAAATCCTCCTCCGGCAGGTTTTTGTACAGCATCAGCAGATTATTCCGAAAGTTCAGGAAGGTCTTGTAAGGCTTTTCCGCCTGCAACGTCCCTCCTCCCACGTGGTAGATAACGGACTGAGGTGTACAAACTACCCGATACCCCCGATTACGCAGCCGCCAACACAAGTCTATTTCTTCCTGATGGGCAAAGAAACGTTGGTCTAACCCCCCTTCTTTCTTATATGTGGCTGTTCGCACAAACAGACAAGCCCCGCTTGCCCAAGCCACTTCGGCCTCTGAGTCGTATTGTCCGGTATCCTCTTCTACCTCTCCCAACAACCTCCCTCGACAGAACGGATATCCGTACCTGTCTATGTATCCTCCTGCCGCTCCTGCATACTCGAAATGTCCCCGTTCCCGTTCCGACAATATTTTCGGTTGTACTGCCGCCACCCGTTCGTCTTTGTTCATCACTGCCAGAGGTGTGTCCAGCCACCCATTCGTCACCTCCACATCGTTATTCAACAGCACCGTGTACGTTGTATCCACCTCCTCCAAAGCCCGATTATACCCCTCTGCGAACCCATAATTTCGCTCCATCGCTATTATTCTCACCTCGGGGAAACGGTCGCGGAGCATCTCCAACGAACCGTCGGACGAACCGTTATCCGCCACTATCACCACAGCCTTTCCACTGTGTTTCCTCACCGACGGCAGGAAACGTTCCAACAGAGCCTGCCCGTTCCAGTTCAGGATGACGACACTTACCTGTTCAGGCATACTTCCAACGTTTGTGCGTCCAGAGCCAGTAGGCGGGATTACGTTTGATACAAGCCTCCGCTCGCCGTGCGTATTGTTCGGTTATCCAATGTTCCGGTGTGTCGCGCGGTTTGTCGGTCAATAACTCGAAGTCTATCGTATAATATCCCCGTTTCAGTCTGCGGGTATCCAAAAAAACGACGGGTAAGTCCAGTTTGCGCGCTATCCGTTCCGGCCCTGTCAGCATGGGGGTATCCCGATTGAGGAAACATGTACGGTAATGAACGTTATTCGGCGCCGGACGTTGGTCGGCCAGAAAAATGACTGTCGCATGTTGCCCTTCCTGCTTGATACGTACCATGTCGCGGAAAGTATGGTCCCGTTTCATACCTTGCGACCCAAAGCGTTCGCGTAGCTTGATGAAGAAACGGTCTACCACTTGGCTGTGCAGAGGTTGGTATATCTGGTACGTTTTCCCCTCGAATCGTTCTTTTGATGCCGAAAACCACTCCCAGTTCCCGTAATGCACCATCAACAGTACGACACAGGTGTGTCCTGCCGCAAACAAACCGTTTACCAACTCCGGATTGTTCAGATGCGCCCGCCGTTGCACCTCCGCCTTTCCGATGCGAGCCAGTTTTATTGTTTCAACGATATAGTCTGCAAAATGGCGATAAAAAGCTTTCTCTATCCGTAATCGCTCCTCGTGTGTCTTTTCCGGAAACGACGCCGCAAGACTTTCCCGAACGACGGTTCGCCGATAGCGCACCACATATCTGATCAGGAAATACAGTCCATCCGACAAAACGTACAACACCCGCAACGGCAGCCATGCTATCGACACCGCACCACAATAAAACAATGCATAAGCAACCTTTTCCCTTATTGCCATACCTCCATAATTCGCCCGCTCAATTGAAGCAAGGAAATCTCGCACAATTTCGTGTTGTACTCTACGATAGACCGACGTTCTTCTGCATCCAGCAGTTTGTTTTGTGCTTCCCGAAGTTCTATGCCGGACAAGTCACCCAACTTGTAACGATCAATGGCTATGGCATAGTATTCCTGAGCCACCAGCAAGTTCGCACGTTCCAAGTTGCACAAGTCCCGATTGTTTTGATAAGCCATCCAAAGATTACTCAGGTTGGCGCGTAACGACACCTCAAGGTCAATGCGCCGCCAGACACTGTTTTCTATTTCTAACCGTGCATTGCGTTGTTCCCGTTGGCGGTTCAATCCATCGAAGAGTGTCATACCTACCGTCAGCCCATAGTTCAGCCCAACGCCGACGTTCTCTCCTTTTAACCGATCCCATTTTGCCGAGTAACCGTAACCTGCGGTCGCTTTCAGGTAAGGATAGTTCCTCCCCCGCAGTCGCCGATAATCCAGTTCCGACACCCGTTGATTGCCCACTGCCAACAACAGCGTAGCATTCGCCGACAACGTACTTGCCCACAGATTTTCCATGCTGCCCAAGGCACAACGTAATTCTATCGTCGAGTCTGCCGGAACGATTCTTTCTTCCACATTTTCCAATGCCATCAGCTCGTTCAGTCGGGTACGGCAACGGTGCACAATTTCCTGCTGAGACAGTACCGATGAGCTGTCGGCGTTGAAATCCACTTGTGCCTGCTGCAAATCCAGTCGTGACATCGATCCTATTTGGTATCGCTGTTCCACAATCCTCAGGCGTTCCTTCGACAACTCAAACGACGACCGTATGTTCTTGAAGCGAGTCTGCTGACGAATACTGTTGTAATATGCTCCGGCCACCTCCGCCACGAAGTCCTCTATGGCCAGCCGTGTCCGTAGCTGTCCCATTTCCCGCAGTTCTTTCAGCCGTGCGTAGGATGCCTGTATGGCAAAGCCGTCGAACAGTGTCCAATTCAAACTCAATCCCGCCTCTACCCATCCTTCGTCTTCAATGCCTCCGTTTGCTTCCATCGTCGGGAGATAGCCGGCATTGCCGATAGTAGCGTTGTTTTGTGCCGCCAATTCTTCGTTCCGAACAACCCGCAAGCCGTAATTTCGCTCTAATCCCGTTGCGATGCAATGTCCTAACCCATACGCCTCTTGGGCAACCGCCGCATGTACGCCTCCGATGAGGAAGAGCATCACGAACAGAAAACTACAACTTCCGTAACGCATCCTTTATGATATTTTCCACAGCCAACGAGGGAGATACTTTCACCAGTTCCCCTACAACTTTCTGGGCTGCTCCCCTTTGGAAGCCCAACATCACCAATGCCGATACCGCTTCTTCTGCCGTTCGTCCCGCCTCGCCGACAACCTTCCCTTCCGTTATCGGCATCTCTCCTCCACCCAACGCCTGTACCTTGTCTTTCAAATCCACCAGAATCCGTTGCGCCGTTTTCAGTCCCACCCCTTTCACCCCTTTTAGCGCCCGCTCATCCTGTCCCCCGATAGCCCGTACCAACTCGTCCGGCGACAGCGACGACAACATCATCCGTGCCGTATTCGGCCCCACCCCTGATACCGATACCAGCAACAGAAACAACTCCCGTTCCGTCTGTTCTCCGAAACCATACAGCAAGTGCGCATCATCCCGAATAATCTCATGCACGTACACCAATCCTTCCGCTTGTCCTGTCAGCTTGCTGTACGTGTGCAGGGAGATGTGCAACTCATATCCTACTCCCCCGCAATCCACTACCATCCTTGTGGGTTGGATCTCTTGAAACACCCCCCGTATGTACGTTATCATACCGTTTTTCCGTTACTTTCGTCCCCCAAAGATAGTGCCTTTTTCAGGAAGAGACCATGATAGATTCCGTAGCGCTTCGCCGGATAGCCGAACAGGGGCTTGAAGGAACTGATATGACGGTCGCCGACGTTCGTGTGCGTCCTGTCAATCGCGTCACCGTCGTCCTCACTGCCCCTCGTCCCATTACTATTGACGACTGCGTTGCCCTCACCCGCCATATCCGTACCCAATTTCCTCCTGAACCGGAAGATTACTCGCTCGAAGTGTCTTCTCCCGGCATATAGGGGTTGTCCTCCGTATCGTTAGTGTTTTTTATCGTAGGGATACATGCCATAGGGGTAGTTTTTCTTCTGCTGAGCGGAAGAAAAGGATTAAGTTTGCTGCCGTAATCTGATACTAAACTTTTACTATTATGGAAAACAGACGTGACTTTCTGAGACAGGCTTCGTTGTTGCTCGCAGGCAGCGCTGTCGCTCCGCAATGGTTGGCCTCTTGTAGCCTTCAGTCAGGGAAAGAGGCCGTTCAAGCCGTTCCGACGGAGAAATACATCGGCCTACAACTTTATTCTCTCCGTGAGATGGTGAAAGACGAGGGCATACAGGCTGTGCTTGAAACCGTCGCCAGGATGGGCTACAAACATGTCGAAGCTGCCGGTTACGAAGACGGTAAAGTCTACGGCCTTGAACCGGCTGATTTTCGCAAGCGAGTCGAAGACTTGGGGATGAAATGCACCAGCGCCCATGTAGGGCAACCTTTTGACAAGGAACGCGAAGCCGAAATCCTCTCATGGTGGGATAAGGTTATTGAAGCACACAACGCCGTGGGC
>JAITAD010000088.1 GCA_031284275.1 Tannerellaceae bacterium | reverse complement strand
CGAACGGTCGTACTTTTTGCCGTTGTGCTTTCGGGAGAGGTTTGGGCTTATTTCGTGTTTGAGATTGTTGTGTTGAACGTGATCCTGTTCATCGCCAGGAATCGCCACGAAAAGATGTGTGCGAACTTTCCCCTTCCCCTTTCCCCGCAACTACAAGATGAAAGAAACCGTTATTGACATAAATGACTTGCAGGACATGATTCCTGCCTTGCGTACCCCATTGGGACGTATTATGGGGCAACGTTTCCTACGCAGTATCGGCATGGAGAAGGTGAACAAGGTACATGGCCAGCATTGTCATTTACGGGGAGCCGCTTTCACGGAAGCCCTGTTGGCAGACCCGCTTATAGATATACATTACCGTTTGCATTGTGAAGACCGCCTTGACACCTTGCCGGAAGGAGCTTTCATTACTGTCTCCAATCACCCCACAGGATCGATAGAAGGCATTATGCTCATTGACATTTTTGCGCGCCGGCGTACGGATTTCAAGGTCATGGCCAATGGGTTCCTTACACGCATTGGTGCGATGGAAGCCAACTTCATCCCCGTCGTTCCACCGGCAGGCAAGCAGGAAGACAAGGGGAGAGCCAATGTCGGCGCCATACGCCATTGTTTGGAGCATCTGAGTCTCGGTGGGCCGTTAGGTTTTTTCCCTGCCGGTTCGGTATCTTTCCTGCGATGGGGGAAGATACGGGACTTATCATGGTCGGAGGGAGTGATGCGTATCATCCGTAAGGCGGCCGTACCCGTTTATCCTATCTGTTTTGACGTCCGCAACACCTCTTTTTTCTACATGCTCGGACAATTGGATTGGCGTATACGTGTCTTGCGGATGCCGGCAGAGACTTTCAACAAACGAGGGAAGACGGTAGACGTCTTTGTCGGCAAGCCCGTCAGCGCCGACGATATCCGCCGCACCCCTGATGATGCTGCACTTGCCGCCCTCCTGTACCGCCGTACTTACGAGCGAGAAGCTCAGTGAGCGCAGAGCCAGTTCGGGCCGTTGCCGGAATCCACCACGAGAGGCACTTCGAGCGGGAGGGCATTTTCCATCTCTTCGACAACGATCTTGCGAACCGTCGGCAGTTCTTTGCAAGGCACGTTGAAGTTCAGCTCGTCATGCACCTGCATAATCATGCGCGCCTTTAGCCCTTTTTTCTCGAAGCGGCGATAGATGGCTATCATGGCAAGTTTTATCAGGTCGGCGGCGCTGCCCTGAATAGGAGCGTTGGTCACGAATCGTTCGGCAGCGGCGCGCACTGCCCGATTGGCAGAGTTGAGGTTGAGGACGGAGGTACGGCGGTGGAGGAGCGTTTCGACGTAACCGTTTTTGCGGGCTGTTTCCAGACTCTGGTCAAGATATTTGCGGACATCGGGATAGGAGGAGAAATAATTGGTAATCAGCGAACTGCTTTCTTCGCGGGATATGCCCAGTGCACGAGACAAGCCGAAAGGAGATATGCCGTAGATGATACCGAAGTTTGCGCTTTTGGCTTTGCGACGCATATCGGGAGTGACCTGATCGACGGGAACATGGAAAATCTTTGCTGCCGTTGTGGCATGGATATCCTCCTTGTTGTGGAAAGCCTCTACGAGCGTGTAGTCACGGCTGAGATGAGCGAGGATACGTAATTCTATCTGAGAGTAGTCAGCCGAAAAGAAGACACAGTTCTCGTCGTCGGCAGTAAAGGCCTTACGTATTTCCCGCCCAAGTTCGTTACGTACGGGGATATTCTGGAGGTTCGGATTGGTAGAGCTGAGGCGTCCGGTAGATACCACCGCCTGATTGAAGGAAGTATGTATTTTCTCTGTGTCGGGGTGGACGAGGCGGGGAAGAGCCTCGACGTATGTGCTCAACAGCTTTTTAACCTGACGGTATTCAAGTATTTTCCCGATGACGGGGTGACGGTCACGCAACTGGTCAAGGACGGCCTCCCCCGTGCTGACGAGGCCTGTCTTGGTTTTGGCTGAGACGTCCAGATGGAAGTGGTCTTGCAGCAGGAGAGCGATTTGTCGGGACGAGTTGAGGTTGAACGAGACACCTGCCATCTCGAAGATCGTTGTCTGGAGGAGAGAGAGGGAGGAGTTCAGCGAGAGAGACGATTCCCCGAGAGCTGCCGTGTCAAGTGCCACTCCGCCGAACTCCATGTCGGCCAGGACGTATACCAATGGCATTTCCACTTCTTCGAAGACATGTGCCGAGTCTTTGTCGAAGGTTGAGACGAAGAATCGGCGCAAGCGCAGGAGCAGGTCGGCGTTTTCCGCCGTGTAGTCGGCGAGGTCTTGAGAAGGCATTTGGCTGAACGGGAGGCGTGTCTTATTGGGAAGGGACTGGTCGTTCAGGCGGATGGGTGTGTGTTTGAGATAGGTGCTGACGAGGTAAGCCCTGCCGTGTTGCAGTTCGGGATGCAGGAGATGGTGCGCTATGAGAACGTCGAAGAGAGGACCGTCTACACGGATACCGAAACGGCGAAGCAACAGGATGGCGAACTTGACGTCGTGACCTACCTTCTCGATATGTTTGTCTTGCAGGGGAGAAGCAAAACGTGAAAGGACGGCGGCAGCCTCGTCGTGCTCCGCCGGCAGAGGGACGAACCAAGCCTCGTATTCGCGTAACGAAAAAGCGATACCCTCAGGGGCAGACTGCCATACGTCTTCGCTTTGGGATAGGAAAAAGAGAGAGAAACGTTCTTGGGCAGAAAGAAGTGTCGCCAATTCCGCTTGCTTTTCAGGCGTATCAGCAATGCGATAGATATGCGGTGCGGGAGCGGCGACTTCGGTGTCGGGAGCGGCATCAGGCTGTTGGGCGGAAACGGAGGAGGATGGTTGGACGGGATCGGCGGACGCGGGTAAGGCGTCGAAAAGAGATGCTTGGCGGGCGGGGGCCTTCTTTTTGGACGGTTCTTTAACGAAGCGGTCAAGGAAAGAATGGAACTCCAGCTCGGTGAAGAGCTTGCGAAGGGCAACCTCGTCCGCAGGCTGACGTCGGCAGAGATCGGGAT
>JAITAD010000078.1 GCA_031284275.1 Tannerellaceae bacterium | reverse complement strand
AAACGGGCAGATATATGGCACGGAAGCACTCCTGAGTTGTTCCGGAAACATGTTTGTAAGGCATTAAAGTTGGTAGAAAACAAGGAAACCGAGCACAAAATTATCTTTCTCAAATCATGGAATGAATGGGGAGAAGGGAACTATATGGAACCGGACAGTGTTTTTGGAAAACAGTATCTGGAAAGTTTGAGACAAGCGGTGGTGGTAGATGAGAATTAAGGGGGACGAGGATACTTAGTGAGGGGGGGGGATTGACGGAAAAAGGATAGTAAGTCAGATAAAAAGCTTTGTAAGAGAGGGAGGGAGTGGGAAGGGATTGACGGAAAAAGGGGTGGAACTTTTGTGAGAAGTTTCGCTTTTGGGGGAGAATGTTATAGTACCTTTGCGCCGTCTAACATTATCGGCGCAGTATGTTTTGGAAATTAAAAAATAAAGAGCCTGTAACGCCGGAGGCGGAGGCAGGGCGTTGCTTACTTTGCGAAGAGCCGCCTTGTACGCGGGTTTGTCGTCGCAAGAACGATCCTGCGGCGTTCATGCGGGACATACGTGCCGGATTAGGGGTGTCTGCATTGGTGCACATGGAACGGTGTAGCGGTTGCAAAGCTTGTGAGAGAGTCTGCACCCATGATGTGTCGTTGCGTATCGTCGAAACGAAAAAACGACTTGCTGCGGAGAAAAAGCGCTCGATGCCGGCTGATATGTGTTAAGCGGGTAAAGGGTGCGGATGGTTTGAAGACAAGATAAACAGGATGGAGGCAGGTATAAAGACACAGATACAGGAAAACGGTATCGTGGTGCTGACGAAGGAGGCAGCGGCGGAAATGAGTGAGTCTTCATTGTGGAATGAAGACCTTCGGCCTTTGACTCAAAAGGAACATTCGTGGGGGACGAAATCTTTCTCTTATCTCTGGGTGGGGATGTGCTTCTGTATACCCTCCTATATCATGGCAGGAGGCTTTATCACGTTGGGGATGAACTGGTGGCAGTCGCTGATGACGATGTTCCTCGGTAACGTCATTATCCTTATTCCCTTGTTGTTGAATGCGGATGCGGGCTGCAGGTTCGGTATTCCCTATCCTGCATTCGCGCGGATATGGTTCGGAGGTAGAGGTTCGCATATCCCGACGATGATCCGCGGGGTAGTGGGGGCAGGCTGGTTTGGGGTCAATACGTGGGTCGGTGCGATAGCGATAGACGGGCTTTTTTCGGCGGTGTTTGATGTCTGGCGGGGAGTGAACCACCATACGATGATACTCTTCTTCATCTTTCTCACCGCCAATGTTTACATTGGCTCCATGGGGGTAGAATCTATTCGGAAACTCATGAAAGTGACGGCGCCTACGGTGGTCGTATCCACTATAATCCTTCTCATCTGGGCGGTATCGATGGGTAAAGGGTTTGGGCCTGTTTTCGCCCAACGGGGAACGCTGACGAACACGACCGATTTCCTCAAGGTGTTTTTCCCCTGCCTGACGGGAGTAATCAGTTTCTGGTCAACCGTTTCGCTCAACATCCCTGATTTTTCCCGTTATGCGGTCTCGCACAAGGCGCATGTGAAAGGGCAGATGTTCGCTCTTCCCCTCTCGATGACCGCTATTGCTATGGTGGCGATATGTGTCACGTCAGTGACGGTAATGCTCTATGGAGAGGCTATATGGTCTCTTGATGCGTTGCTGTTGAAGTTTCCCAAGCCGATCATTTTTCTGGGCAGCCTCGTTATCGCATTGGTGTCTCTTGCGGTGAACATCGCTGCAAACCTTGTGGCTCCGGCCCGTGCGGTGGAGAATCTCCATCCGCGGCGTTTATCTTTCGCTGCGGGGGCGATGGTGACCGGTATGCTGGCCATCCTCATGCAGCCGTGGCAGATCCTTGATAGCTTTGGTAATCTGGTCTACTACTTTCTCAACTTCCTCGGTGCACTCATCGGACCCCTTAACGGTATTTCGCTGGCCGACCATTGGATAGTGCGTAAACGCCGCATCGACTTGAAAGGGCTTTACGACCCGGAGGGACGTTACAATTATCAACATGGTTTCAACCGTCATGCCATCGTTGCATTGGCTTTCGGTATTTTCATCCCTCTTGCGGGCTACGTCGTGCCGCCGCTTAGTTTTTTGAGCGCAAATCCGTTCATTTTCGGGCTGTTCATATCGGGAGCTGTCTACGTCAGGCTCATGAAGAACGACGCCAGCCTCATTTCTGCCGAACATTACGATAAAATCACAGAATACAGATAGATCGGCTTAATCACCTTGAAAAAGGTGCGTCGGAGCATAGCTTTTGCGCAAATTGTTTCTTGGAGTTGGCGATGGAAAATTATTGTTACATTTGCGCCGCCCTTTCGGGTGTGTATAGGTTTTCACAGTTTTTGGACGCGCTAAGATGAATGTAAAAAGAGAAGAGAAGAGGCGGGGATTGTACAATCCGGCGAACGAGCGCGATGCTTGCGGAGTGGGGATGATCGTGAATATTCACGGTGAAAAGTCGCACGAGATTGTAGAATCCGCCCTGAAGGTGTTGGAAAATATGCGTCACCGTGGAGCCGAAGGAGCTGATAACAAGACGGGGGACGGAGCCGGTATCCTGTTGCAGATACCGCACGAGTTCATCTTGTTGCAAGGTATTCCTGTGCCTGAAAAAGGGAAATACGGTACCGGATTGGTGTTCTTACCCAAGGAAGAGCAACACCAATCGGAATTGTTGCGTATACTGATAGAAGAAGTAGAAAAAGAGGGGCTTTCGCTGATGCACCTGCGCAAGATGCCGGTCAATTCGGAAATCCTTGGCCGAGACGCCTCGGCAACCGAGCCGGACATCAAGCAGATATTCATAACGGGGTGCAACGACCAGAATGCGCTTGAATTGAAACTTTACCTCGTCCGCAAACGGGTAGAAAAAGTGACGGAGACCCTCCCTGAGGAGGTGCGTAAGGATTTTTACGTCGCATCGCTCTCGACCCGCAACATCGTTTACAAGGGGATGTTGCAGTCCATGCAGTTGCGCCACTACTATCCCGATCTGACGAACAGCTACTTCACGAGCAGTATCGCACTGGTTCACTCCCGTTTCAGTACCAACACTTTCCCCACGTGGAGCCTCGCACAGCCTTTCCGTTTATTGGCGCACAACGGGGAAATCAATACCATACGGGGTAATCGGGCGTGGATGGAAGCGCGTGAGGGCGTTCTCGCCTCGGCAGCAATTCCCGACATCGACGCTATCCGCCCGATCATTCAACCTCACATGAGCGACAGCGCTTCGTTGGACAACGTATTGGAGTTCTTCGTCGCCTCGGGAATGAGCCTGCCGCACGCCATGGCGATGCTCGTTCCGGAAAACTTCAACGAGAAGAATCCTATCAGCGAGGACTTGAAAGCTTTCTACGAATACCACTCCATCCTCATGGAACCATGGGACGGTCCTGCCGCCCTGCTTTTTAGTGACGGCCGTTATGCAGGGGGGATGCTTGACCGTAACGGTTTGCGTCCGGCACGTTACCTGATTACGAAGAACGACATGATGGTGGTTGCCTCCGAAGTGGGGGTGATGAGTTTTGAAGCGGGAGAGATAAAGGCTAAAGGGCGTTTGCAGCCGGGAAAAATCCTGCTCGTCGATACGGAAAAAGGAGAAGTATATTACGACAAGGAAATCAAACAGCAATTGGCCGAAGCTAACCCTTACAGGAGTTGGTTGGCCGGTAACCGTGTCGAGTTGGACGAACTGAAATCGGGACGTAAGGTGCCTCACACCGAAAAAGATTTCCTTTGTCTCCTTCGAGCGTTTGGCTATAGCAGAGAAGACATTGACAGGGTGATATCGCCCATGTGTAACACAGGGGCGGAACCTATCGGGTCGATGGGGAACGACGTACCGTTGGCGGCGTTATCGTCGCGTCCGCAGTCGCTTTTCAATTACTTCCGTCAGCAGTTCGCCCAAGTGACGAACCCGCCTATCGATCCTATTCGTGAGGAATTGGTGATGAGCCTCACGGAATATATCGGAGCTGTGGGGAACAAGATTATCAAGCCGGGTGAGAAGCATTGTAAGATGGTGCGCCTCAACCATCCTATCCTGACCAACACGCAGTTGGATTTACTTTGCAATATCCGCTACAAAGGCTTCAAGTCGCTCAAATTGCCGATGCTCTTTGAGAAATCCAAAGGGCGTAAGGGGCTGAAAGCCGCTTTGGACAAGCTCTGCAAGATGGCCGAGCAGTCGGTGGCCGAAGGAGTAAACTACATCATTCTGAGCGACCGGAACGTGGATGAGGCCTGTGCGCCGATACCGTCTCTGCTGGCGGTCAGCACGGTGCACCATCATCTGATTTCGGTGCAGAAACGTGTGCAGACAGCCCTCGTGGTGGAAACGGGTGAAATGCGCGAGGTGATGCAC
>JAITAD010000080.1 GCA_031284275.1 Tannerellaceae bacterium | reverse complement strand
ACATAACGGGCAACGATGTGGAGACCGATGCAGACACCGAGGTTACCGGGCAGGCCGTCGGCGAGGAAAGTGGCGGGGCGCGGGTCGAAATACCGTTGGGTAGTGGGATAGTCGGGGGTATAGAGGTGTTTGCGATCGAGGAGGGTGTGCCAGATGAGAGCTTCGTTGTCGAGGAAATGCCGGTACTCGTCGGGGCTATAGCCGAGGATATGGGCTATGGAAGAGTCGGGGAGAGCTTTGCGGGTGAGGTAACGTATCTTGCCTTCGTATATCATGCGTTCGAGGAGGACGTTGTCGCCGCCTGTGAAAGGGAACTCCGACATCAGCCAACCGGCGAGATAATCCCGAACGATGTATTCGGGCTGCATGAGACGTTGCTGGTAATCGTAAAAATACTCGTCGTAGAGCGGGTGGACGCCGAGGTATTTGTCTATGGACAGAGAGAGGACACCCTCGCCGGCGAGGACGTTCTGACTGAACCCTGAGACGTGCATATACAACTGCGGAACAGGCAGTTTCCCCAGCGTGTCGGACAGGAAAGCGAGAGGTGTCGCCAACTGCCGCTCGATATCCGTGACGTCATCGAACCGTTCGATGGATTGGCGGTAGAGCGTCCGTAAGGTAGAGTCGGCGTAGTAAGCCGTCAGCTTGTCGAAAAAATCCGGCGCTGCTATGGACGGCAGGTTGAGGACACCTTTCCCCAGAATATCCAGCATAACGGGATAGGCAGCCGCCATATCGGCCGCTGCCGAACTGTCCTCCGCCTCGATGAAGTGGAAGAAATCCTTGTCGAAACGTTGTATATGCACCTCTTGCGCACGAACGTAGGGGGCGGAAGTGCAGCCGGTGAATAGCAGAGGCAAGAAAAGCAGTCGGGCGAATGCATTCATGATATTTCGGCGTAAGAGTTCTTGCAGGCAGAATCGTGCAGGGCGCGGGCGTAGTCGTCGGGTGTGTCTATACCGATTGTTTCTATATTCGTGATACCGGCACGGATGGTATAGCCGTTCTCTATCCACCGGAGCTGCTCAAGGCTTTCGGCCGCTTCCAGTGTGCCGGCCGGCAGTTGTACCAGTTGGCGCAGGATATCGCAACGGTAAGCGTATATCCCGATGTGCTTGTAGTAGATATGCGACGACACCCACTCGGACGCTTCTTTCCCGCGGACGTAGGGGATGGCGGCGCGCGAGAAATATATGGCCTCTCCGTTGCGGTTGAGCGCCACTTTCGGCACATTGGGGTTGAAAAGAGTCTTCGTTGCTTCCTCGCCTGTGCCGATGGGCTTGACTAAGGTGGCGATTTGTACATCCCTGCCTGCCGCGTCGGTGAAACAGGCCATCAGGGTCCGCAACTGTTCCGGATGGATGAAAGGCTCATCCCCTTGAACGTTGATGACCACGTCGAAATCTCCTCCTGTCTGTTCCAACGCCTCTCCACAGCGGTCGGTACCGCTGCGATGGAGAGGCGAGGTCATCAACGCCCGACCACCAAAGGTGCGAACGGCTGCGGCGATGCGTTCGTCGTCTGTCGCCACCCATACGGCAGCAGGCAAGATTTTCTCCACCCTTTCGTAGACATGCCTGACCATCGGTTTACCCCACAAGTCTGCCAACGGTTTCCCCGGAAAGCGGCTTGACGCATACCGTGCCGGAATAATGGCTGCGAACTTCACCTCCCTCATCGCACGAACTTCAGACATACCGGACGACTCACTGTCAGGTCATTACCTGTCGGATGAAGGCTGCCGTCCGTCGGATCGACCCGAAAGATTTGTATGCAGTCGTCATCCCTTCCGGCTACGAGCAGGAAACGTCCGTTTGGGGTAAAGGCGAAGTTTCTCGGATGCCGCACGGTTGGACGGTAACCGACAGGACGTAGGCGTCCCGTTTGTCCGTCTACGGCGAAACAGGACAGGCCATCGCCCTGCAATCGGTTGGAGGCATAGAGGAAGCGGCCGTCAGGAGAGAGATGGATATCGGCGCTGCCGCCGGCATGGAGAGAGTCGCAGACGAGCGTTTCCAACGCTTGCAACACACCGTCAGCGTAAGCGTAGGCCGTCACCGTACCGCCCAACTCGTTCACCAGATACATGAACTTCCCCGAAGGGTGAAAAGTGAAATGGCGCGGGCCGGCCCCATCGGCGGTACGATATTCCTGCCGACTGTCTTCCCTGACGTATGCGGAGTCGGCTATACGTTCTACGGCGAAGCGATAGAGTCTGTCCGTTCCCAGATCTGTGGCAAAGAGATACTTCCCCTCCGGCGAAAAGGCTGCACAATGCAGGTGAGGACTGTCTTGCCGTCCTTTCACGGAGCCACGTCCTTCAAAACGGAGGAGTTGGCTCAACTTGCCCGGCGTACCGTCTGCGCTCAGAGGAAAGATGGAGAGACTGCCTCCGCCATAGTTGGCCGTCACTGCCAGTCGGCAAGCTTCGTCTGTCACCACGTAGCAAGGGGCGCCGCCTTCGGTCTTCTCCGAACGGATGCAGGCGAATGTCCCTTTCGCCTTGTCGAAGGTGAACATATTCAGGCAGGACGTGGCCTCATCGTTCTCGGAGACAGCATACACGCAAGTCTTCCCTCCGTTTTCCGTCACCGTCAGATAGGAAGGGTTCTCTACTTTTGCGGCGCTGACGTACTCCGCCGTCCCCCGTTCCTCATCGAAACGGTAAGCGTACAGCCCCTCGCTCCCTGCCGCAGTGTACGTCCCCACCAGTAGATAGACCAACCATTCCATCCTCTTTTTTCTTCGTTTTCCGTCAGTTTACTCCCTCCCCCCTCCCCGCCAAACCGTTGCAAAGGTACACATTTCCCCTTGATACTTCCCGCCTACCCTTGTCCACATCGGCATATTCACTTTCGCCGTACACATTCCCTCCCCCTTGATACTTCCCGCTTTCCCTTGTCCACATCAGCATATCTACCTTCACCGTACACATTTCCCCTTGATACTTCCTACCTACCCTTGTCCATATCGGCAGATACGCCTTCGCTGTACACATTTCCCTTTGATACTTCCCGCATGGCCCTTGACATCTTCCACAAAAAAGGCCTGCCGGAGTATTCCGACAGGCCTTTTTGTTAAGATAAAGACAACCCTCTTTCTGGAACAAGAGGATTTTCTTACATGCCTTTGTCATAGAGATTGTCAAGCTCGCCATCCTCAAATCCCGTGAAACCGGCATT
>JAITAD010000086.1 GCA_031284275.1 Tannerellaceae bacterium | reverse complement strand
CAGTAGGCAGGTCACGCGTGATGTGGAGTTCTACAACTTGGATGCCATCATATCTGTCGGTTATCGTATCAATTCCCTGCGGGCAACGGCTTTTCGCCAGTGGGCGACATCCGTTTTGCGTAATTTTGCGATGAAAGGTTACGTCATCGACCGAAAACGCATGGAGAACGGAACCTTTCTCGGAGAAGACTATTTTGAACATCTGCTGGCCGAAATTCGCGAGATTCGTTTGAGTGAACGCCGATTTTACCAGAAGATCACGGATATCTATGCCACCGCCTTGGATTACAACAAAGATGCAGCCGTAACGAAAGCGTTTTTTGCGAAAGTTCAAAACAAACTGCATTATGCCGTTCACGGCCATACGGCAGCCGAACTCATCCGGTTGAGGGCAGATGCCGACAAGGAACACATGGGCTTGACTTCGTGGGAAAATGCGCCCGACGGTAAAATCGTGAAGACAGACGTTTCCGTTGCCAAAAACTACCTGACCGAAACGGAACTTGAATCGTTGGGACGTATCGTTAATGCTTACTTGGATTTGGCAGAAGACCGTGCCAAACGCCACATCCCCATGACGATGGAGGATTGGGCAAACCGATTGGATAAGTTTTTAGAAGCCGATGACCGAGATATCCTTCAAAATAGCGGGACGATTACCACTCGATCGGCTAAGGATTTTGCCGAAAATGAGTTCGGAAAGTTCCGTGTCAAACAGGATCGATTGTTTGAATCCGATTTTGACAGGGAGATAAAGCGTATCGAAAGGAAAGGAAGGGGTTGAAAGTGTCACGGCCGGCAACAAAACAGCGTTAGTAACTGTGGTTAACGAGCAGTCAGGGCTTTCCGTTTCTTCTTTTTGGCAATGGTGGATTCCAGGTCGCGCACGATGGTCATGTCCAATATCTTACTGTAGATTTCCGTCGTTTGGACACTGTGGTGTCCGAGCAGTTTCTGGACGGTGGTGATGTTTGTTCCATCGTAGAGGAGGAGTGTCGCATTGGTATGGCGAGAGGAGTGAAAGGATATCCTTTTCGTGATTTCGGCCATCTCGGCAAGTTTCAGGAGTTGCTTGTTGATGTTGGAATTGGATTGGTTGGAGGTGTTGAAGAGGAGGCCGGTTGCTCTTTTGTACTTTTTGTGTAATTGAGCGGCTTTCCCATCGAAAACGAGATCCAAAGGAATATGTATCTCCGTCTTGGTCTTGACGGTTGTGTATATCAGCCAGAGTCGGCCGCCGATGAGTATAAAATTGTCGTTCGTCAGCCTTATCACGTCGGAAAATCTCATTCCTGTGTAGCAACAAAAAAGGAACATGTCATGACTTCTCCTGAGCGCTTTGGAAGTGGGTAATTTCAGGTTTTCGAAGCGTTGAAGTTCTTCGGGGGTCATAAAGGCGCGCTTCGTGACTTTGTATCCTATCTTATATCGTCGGAAAGGGTATTTGTCAATACGGAATAATTCCAAGTTAATGGCCATATTGATGTAACGCTTGATGTGCTTCATGTGTTTCGCTACGGTGTTGTAGCCGTAACCGCGGGAGGTGAGGAAGAAGTCGAAATCGCAAAGGAACTTGAAGTTTACATCCGCAATCTTCGTATCGGGGCGAAAAGTACGGAGGAGGTTGATTGTGGATATATGGTTTTTACGCGTGGATATCCCCAGACTACACCCGTCCAATTCCTCTTGCATGAAATCGGTGAAGAGGACAGCGACTTTCTTTTGCCTCTTTGCCGATGACTTCTTTTCCTTCGGTTCTTCGGCAGCAGCGTTTGTGTTCGCTATCGCATTTTCAAATTGAAGCTGTTTGTTTTCTTTGTTAATCATGGTGAATATTTTTACATTGGGACAGATTAAGGTTATAGCGGATGGCAAAAGTAAGAATGGTTGTGGAAAAATCTTGCGAGAAAAGCTTAATCTCCTACCTTCGTGACTTCAAAAAAGGTGGAAATGGGAGATACGAACACTCTTATCAACGAGATCACGAACGCCGACTATAAGTATGGTTTTGTGACGGATATAGACACAGAAACTATAGAGCGAGGGCTTAGCGAACAGACCGTCCGAAATATTTCCGCACGCAAGGAGGAACCGCAATGGTTGTTGGATTTCCGTATTGAAGCTTTCCGCCATTGGAAAAAGCTTTCTCCGCCCACTTGGCCTCATCTCCGTATCCCCTCGATAGACTATCAAGACATTATATACTATGCCGCCCCGCGTGCCGTTCCACAATCCCCGTCCGAAGTCGATCCTGCTCTGATTAAAACTTTTGACCGTCTGGGCGTCCCTCTCCATGAGCGGGACATACTTTCCGGGACGGCTGTAGACGCTGTTATGGACAGCGTTTCCGTCAAGACCACTTTCCGCGAACAGTTGGCCGAAAAAGGGATCATTTTCTCATCCTTCGGCGAGGCGGTACGAAACCATCCCGACCTTGTCCGTCAGTATATGGGAAGTGTCGTTGGGTATCGCGATAACTTCTATGCCGCTCTCAATTCGGCGGTCTTCTCCGACGGCTCATTTGTCTATATTCCTTCCGGAGTGCGTTGTCCGATGGAGCTGAGTACCTATTTCCGCATCAATGCCGCCAACACCGGACAATTTGAGCGGACGCTTATCATTGCCGATACCGACGCTTCCGTCAGTTATCTTGAAGGATGTACCGCACCGCGTCGTGATGAAAATCAACTTCATGCCGCCATCGTCGAAATCGTTGCGCTCGAAAACGCCCGGGTCAAGTACTCTACCGTACAGAACTGGTATCCGGGTGACCGTGAGGGGCGAGGCGGCATCTACAATTTTGTCACCAAGAGAGGCTTGTGCAAGGGAGCAGGAAGCCGAATATCGTGGACACAGGTAGAAACCGGGTCCGCCATCACGTGGAAATATCCCTCCTGCATCCTTGCCGGCGACGATTCTTGCGGGGAGTTCTACTCCGTAGCCTTCACGAACAACCATCAGCAGGCGGATACCGGTACGAAGATGATACATCTCGGCCGCAATACTCACAGTACGATTATCTCGAAAGGTATCTCTGCCGGATACAGCCAAAACAGCTATCGGGGACTTGTTTCCATCTCTCCCCAAGCCGTAGGGGCGCGTAATTACAGCCGTTGCGACAGCTTGTTAATCGGGTCTTCCTGCGGGGCGCATACTTTTCCGTATGTAGATATCCGTAACAATACGGCCATCGTCGAACATGAGGCTACCACCAGCAAGATAGGGGAAGATCAACTGTTCTACTGCCGCCAGCGGGGTATTCCTACGGAAACGGCCATTGGGCTGATAGTCAATGGGTATGCGCGCGAAGTGATGAACAAATTGCCGATGGAATTTGCCGTTGAAGCGCAAAGGCTGCTTTCCATCTCCCTCGAAAACAGCATCGGCTGACAGGGCGTTGCCGGCCGTATCAAAAACCGCCGGCCGTGGATCCGGAAGAGGGGCTGTAGTTTTTGTTCAGCAACTCTATGACGTCTGCGGTGATGTCGTAAACTTGTTCGGAGAGGAGGATATTGTCACCATTGGTGTTGCTCAAAATGAGTTGGAAGTGTTTATCCCTGTTATACACTTTCAACTGCGAGACAATGGTATCGCGCAGGGTTTTACTCATCCGTTCCTGCTCCATCATGAGGTCGTTCGTAGTCCGTTCCCGTAAGGCTTCGACGTCCTGCTGCTTGCGCAGGATGCGCTGTTCTTCCTGTTGCGCCCGTTCGCGGGAGAGGAATACGTTATTGGCTACCTTACGTTGGAAGTCGGTTGCATCCTGTTCCAGATCCTGCATCTTGCGGGCGAGATTCAACCGTGCATTCTCGTGGTTCCGCATCTGTATTTCCGACAAGTCCTGTGCGTAATGATAGTTCTCCAATAAGGAGTCTACATTGACAAAAGCCACCGGCAAAACCCTGTCACCACCGTTTCCTCCGTCACCACCGTCCGCTTCACCTGCACCGACACTCTTCCTTCCTGCAAAATGCAGGATGAACAGCGTTATGACGGCAACCCCCAGAACTCCTTCGATAATGTAATGCAGATGCTTCATGACGTTCCTTACTAACCGCTCACTGTAGCGGGAGCGGTGCGCAAAGGTAGTTTTTTCCGATAAAGGTTATTCTTCGGCGTGTGCGGCTTCGTATTCTTTAAGAAGTTTGTCCTGAACGTCACTCGGAACAAGTTCGTAGCTCGCAAACTTCATCGTGAAAGATGCCCTCCCGCCGGTGATGGAACTTAGCGAGGTGGAGTAGTTGGACATCTCTTTGAGCGGAACTTTGGCAAGTAGTTTCTCGAAACCGTTCTCGCTGTTCATGCCCATGATAACGGCGCGACGCCCCTGTATGTCGCTCATCACATCCCCCAGATAGTCGCCCGGAACGGACACTTCCACATCGTAAATCGGTTCAAGGATTTTTGGGCCGGCGTTCTTGAAAGCGGCGCTGAAAGCGTTTCGGCCTGCCAGCATGAAAGATATTTCGTTGCTATCGACGGGGTGCATCTTCCCGTCGTACACGCAGATACGCACATCGCGGGCATACGATCCTGTCAGCGGTCCCTGCTCCATGCGCGCCATCACTCCTTTGAGGATGGCCGGCAGGAAACGGGCATCAATGGCGCCCCCTACGATACAGTTTACGAAGACCAACTTTCCACCCCAGTCGAGGTCTATCGTCTGTGTGTCTCGAACGCTCATTTTGTACTCCTGTCCACCGAAACGGAACGTATCCGGCGCAGGCATGTCTTCGTAGTAAGGTTCGACGATGAGGTGCACCTCGCCGAACTGCCCTGCGCCGCCGGACTGTTTCTTGTGGCGATAATCGGCGCGTGCTGTCTTGGTAATGGTTTCGCGGTAGGGGATCTTCGGCTCGAAAAACTCAATGGCAATCTTGTCATTGTTCTCGATACGCCATTTAAGGGTACGCAGATGGAACTCGCCCTGTCCGGAGAGGATGGTCTGCTTCAATTCTTTAGACTGTTCTATCAGCCATGTCGGATCTTCTTCGTGCATACGGGCGATGATTTCCATCATCTTCTCGGCATCAGCCTCATTGAGCGGTTTGACGGCACGGCGGTATTTGGGGTCAGGGTAACGAATGAAATCGAAGCGGTTGTCGACGCCTTTGCCGTTCAGGGTGTTGCCTCGGCGCAGGTCTTTGAGTTTGACGGTAGCGCCGATGTCTCCGGCAACGAGTTCGCTGATAGGCGTCCGTGTCTGTCCGGCAACGACGAAGAGCTGGGCGATACGTTCTTTCGACCCTCTGTCGGCATTGAGCAGGTCGTCCCCTTCCTTTACCT
>JAITAD010000033.1 GCA_031284275.1 Tannerellaceae bacterium | reverse complement strand
CTATCCCACACCTGAACCAACACCTGTTCTGCCTTGATGTTGTCCAATTCCAAGTTTACTTCTGATTCACCGATACGTATAACTTTCGAAAAGCAGGAAAAGAACTCTCCAATACTTTCCGTACCTTCTTCTATACAAACGATGGCTGCTTTGTTGTTCAAGCGTTTGTATTGAATTAAGGGATAGGCATAACGGAACCCTTCATCGGTGTGATTATGAAAAAGAATATTATTGCCTTGTAATGTATCAATGATAGCCCCTCTGAATCGGGGAATATCCTTATGATGTAGCTCGTTACGAAATCGAACTACAAGGACTTTTACTCTTTTCATCGTTTCGGAGTTGTAAGGGGAGGGGTTAGAAGCGGAAGAAGGAGAGGGCGTTGTGGTAGGAGAGGTTACGGACGAGTTGGGCGAGGAAGGGGAACTCGGAGGGGGGTAGCTCGCCGCGGGCGAGGTCGTTGCCGAGAAGGTTGCAAAGGATGCGGCGGAAATACTCGTGGCGGGGGTAGGAGAGGAAACTGCGGGAGTCGGTGAGCATACCGACGAAACGGCTCAACAAGCCGAGCGATGACAAGGCGTTGAGTTGGCGTTCGATGCCTTCCTTCTGGTCAAGAAACCACCACGCCGCTCCGAATTGTATCTTGCCGGGGCTACTGCCGTCCTGAAAGTTGCCGGCCATCGTGGCGAGCATCTCGTTGGCGGAGGGGTTGAGGTTGTAGAGGATGGTACGGGGGAGCTTGCCTTGCCGGTCAAGACGGTCGAGGAAACGGGACAGGCTGCGGGCGGTAACCGGCTCGGCGATGGAATCGAAACCGATGTCGGGACCGGCTTGCAGCAACATGCGGGTGTTGTTGTTCCGCAATGCGCCGTAGTGGAACTGCTGTACCCAGTCCTTTTCGTGGTCCATCTCGGCAAAGGCGATGAGCATGGCGGACTTGAACTTCGCCGTCTCTTCCTGTGTGAGTTGCCCTCCTGAGAGGGCGTGGGCGAAGATATGCTCTATCTCGCTTTCGGTGAAGTCTTCGGCGTAGAACTCGTCTATTCCATGGTCGGAGAGGCGGCAGCCGTGGGCGGCAAAGAAGTTGTGGCGTAACCGCAAAGCTTGGAGGAGCGTGGCGTAAGAGGTGACAGGCTGCCCACTTACTTCGGCGAGGCAGCGGATGTAGGGGACGAAAACGGCGGGGTTGTCAACAGCCATAGCTTTGTCCGGCCGCCATGTGGGAAGCATTCGGACGGTCTGCTGCGAAGCGGGGAGGGCTGCGAGGCGGGCGTGCCATTCGAGGGAATCGACAGGGTCGTCGGTAGTACAGACGATATCTACGCGATAACGTCGCATCAGGCCACGGGCGGAGAAATCGGGTTCGGCGAGGCGACGGTTACACTCATCGAATATTTCCCGTGCGGTGGCAGGGGAGAGGAGAGCATCAATGCCGAAAGCGGTGCGGAGTTCGAGGTGCGTCCAGTGGTAGAGCGGGTTGCGCATGGTATAGGGGACGGTAGCTGCCCACTGCTCGAACTTTTCCCAGTCGGAAGCGTCACCGGTACAGTAACGTTCGGCTATGCCGTTGGCGCGCATGGTGCGCCATTTGTAGTGGTCACCACCGAGCCACAGCTCAGTAATGGAACGGAAACGATGGTCTTCTGCCACCAGACGGGGGTCAAGGTGACAGTGGTAGTCAATGATGGGCATCTGCGCTGCATGGGCGTGGTACAACTCCTGCGCCGCATCGGAGTGGAGCAGGAAGTTGTTATCCATGAAAGCCCGCTGCTCTGCCATCTCCGCCTAACGGTTACCGATGCGGAGCTTGATAACTTCCTTATCGGTGCGTATAATGTAGATACCGGCGGGGAGGGTGAAACTTTCTTCTCCGCTGACTAAACGCTGCAAATGCAGTCGGCCGGTCAGGGTGTAGACGGATATCGGTGTCTCGGTTTCGCACTCGACGACCACTCGATTACCGTTAGCGACAATTTTCACTTCATCGGCGGGCGGGAGGATATCCGTGTTTTTGTTTGCCCCCATGAGGATCTGGATGTTTTTATCAGAGGATACCAATCCAAGGTTTACGGCGTAGTTACCTCCTCCGAGACTGATGTACTCGTAAGGTGTTCCATTGACCCGCAATACCACTTCGGCATCCTGATAAGGTTCATCCGTCTGGAAGTAGAACAGACAGGGGTCACCCTGTTGGATAGAATATTGCGCCATAGAGCGGTATTCGTAACCGGAGAGGCTGACTTTGACACCGTCGGCGATGAGGAAAGAAATACCGACCGTCTTGGCAATAGTGTATCGGGGAATAAACACCTTGACGTCCTTATTCTTCATCATGTTGGATATAGTCGCTTCATACACGCCTGCGCTCACCTCGGTAGGTGAGACTAACTCTGCCTGATCGACAACGATGGTGGGGCGGCTGTTCAGGTCACCCTCTTTCAGCAGCAGGTCAAAGGTGAGCGTGTAATCACGTCCTACGGGGACATAGAAGGTTTGCTTTCCGTACAGGATATCGCCGGCAGGTGAAACCAATGCGACTCCGTCGGAAGCGATTTCGACGTTCAAGGAGACGTAATTCAGGTCGAAACGGAGGTTGTCGTCGTACAGCGCTTTCAGCGTGTAGTAATGAATACCGTTAGCGGCATCAAAGAGGTAGGAGATATCGTTTCGCGATATCACGGTGGGCGGCAGGTAAGCAAACGCTCCGTCTACGGCTTTCAGGGAGAAAGAGAAGGATCCGCCGACTCCAACGGTATGCGCACCGGGAGCGGGGTGAAGGAGGATGAGTCCGGCGGGAGGCGTCGGCAGTGTCAGCGTACGATAATTGACGTTGACGAGGATTTCCGTGTTGGCGGTAACTTCTTGCAGGGAGAAGTTAAAATATTCTCCGCTGACGATGGGGAGAATCTCCCATGTCTTGTTTGCGGTAACGGCATGAGCGATGGGGCGGAGGTAATCGTCCAGAGCAGAAGACTTCCTTACGGAGAAAGAGAACGATTGTCCGTATGAGAGGTGGTGGGTTCCTTCGCCGTTGTTTCCGGCAAGCTCCATTCCATCGGGCAGTTCGACAGAGAGGAGGACAGCGTTGGTGGAGAGGGAAACAAAGACGGTGGAACTTGTCTTAGCTGTCACGGCGTAGGTGTAGGTATGCGTGGCATTGTCGGTGGAGACAAGCGTGACGGGATTGCTACCTGCCGAAACGTAGGGTTGTATGCTACTGTGGGCGTTATCTACCTGTACGGCGAAAGTGAACGTGCCGTCTACAGGCACTTGGACGAATGACCCCAAGTTGGAAAGAAGCGTAACTCCGGTGGGGATCTCGGCAAAGCGGAGCGTCAGCGTTTGCAGAGAGAAGTGGAGTGTGGCATCGTCTTTCACCGGCAAGGAGAAGCGATAGAGGTTCTTTTCGTTGTTGCTGCCGACCAGAATGGCTTGCTCGCCACTGTTTCCTGTAACGGTGACGGTGGGGACGACGTTTCGGTAAGAACTTTTTACTTCCAAAGTAAACTCGAAGTTACTGCCGGCCGGCACGTAATGAGTTCCTCGGCTGTGTGATCGCAGGGTGATATCGGCGGGGATATCACTGCCGAAAGTAATACCGCGATAGGGGTCTACCTTTATTTTCGTATCGCCGCGTTTCGCCTTGAAAGAGTAGGCGAAGATACCTTTTCCGAGGGGCTGCGGGCGTAATACTTCGGTCGATACCTCATTCTCGATTGTGGTTTCGGCAATCACGGCGGGGGCGTCAATGAGAGAGCCGGAGAGCACCCGCAAGGAGAAAGCGAAAGAACTGTCGGAATGGAGGTAGTAATAGCCATCGGGTTGTACCATCTGGCCTACGCTTTCCATAGCAACCTCTTGTGAGAGGCTGAAATGCAGGCGGGCGTAAACCATCCGTATGTCTACGAGGAGGTTTTCCCGAATGTCGGACAGGATATAGGTGTAGACGTTGTTGTTTCGGGTTGCGAAGTGCAACTGTTTGGTACCGACCGTCACTTGCGGAGTGACGTAGGCGTATCGGTCATCTACTTTCAGGGTGAAAGCATACATGCAGGGCGCTCCGTTCGTTGTCTGCGGGAGATAGACGATATTGGGGCTTGAGGTCAGCTCAACACCGGGGTCAAGGACAGAGAATACCACCTTGTAGGAACTGATCTTGGCGTCAATATACACGGGTGTCAAGCGGTTGCTGATGGTGTAAGAGAAATCGTACAGTCCTGATCCGGCGGCCACTTCGGTCGGCGTCAGGTATTCACCATCCCGAACCCTCACCGAAGGCGCGATGGAGGTGTAGGGATAGGCAGTCTTCAAGCGGAACTTAAGCCGTGCGCCGGGAGTGACATAGGTGGTTTCGGTGGTAGGCTCAACGAGCGACAGGCCGTTTCCACCCGTTCCGGTGAAAATCACCGTTACAGTGTTCAGCCCTAAGGAGAGAGAGGTATTTTCCCGCACCGTTACGTAGTAATAGTACTTGCCGTTTTGTACACTGTCAGGCTGCATCAGGACACCGTTGAAGACGAACCCTGGCCGGACGTCCGCATATTTGGAATCCGTTATCGTTACGGCAACGCCAAGGCGTTCACCGGCCGGCACGTTCATGGATGTTCCGAAAACCCACGGTTTTTCCTTACCCAACTCTATGGCTGAGACCATGAATATTGCCCCCTGAGACGTCCCCTCAAGCGTTACTACCCGGCTGTCAAGCGATATCGTTATGTCCGTTCGGGCAGCCAAGGTTGTCGGCAGTTCGTAGATATATGTCGTTTCGTACTTGTCGACAATTACCTCTTTCCAGACCAGCGGATTTCCCCCTGCATCTACGGCCGGGCGTGTTTCGTGATTCGGGTAAACCATCCGCACACTGAACCTGATATTGCCATCCGGAGCACAAATCATCTTCCCGCCGACGGCTTCCGACACGATCACGTCATCCATACAATGGAAGACGACCTCCCGATAATCCAAGTCCATATCGACAGCAGCGTCCGACCGGACGGAGAAACTGTACCGCCAGCAACCGTTGCCCGTATATTGTCCGGTCAGCGAAGCCCCTCCGTAGCGAACGATCGGTACTGCGGATTCGTAGGGCTGTTGTAATTGTAAATCGAACACAAAGGTACTGCCCACAGGCAGGTTGTAGAAACCCTCATTCGTTATCTCGCCTACGCTTGGATCTACCACTACTTTTGTGTAAGAGGGAGGAGAAAGGACGAAAGAGGCGCTCCCTTCTCGAGAGATGGTGACGGCTATGAAATCCTTACCGGGCTTGACCATACAATGATATATGCCGTCATCGGTTTTTGTCAGCCCTACTGTTTGTCCGCCCTGAATATCTATTCTTGGCGTCAGATCAGCTTTGAATCGTATTTCAAAGCCGTGGCTTGGCACCAAAAACGGACCGGAAGGGGTCAGTAATTCTATTTTGTCCGGTTCGGTAACCTGTACTTTGGCAATCTTCCGTTCTATTACGATAGTTACGTCTTTTGACACGGGAGGTATCCGGTAGATATATAACCCATCGTACACCGGCTGTAACGTATCGTTTACGATTACCGTCGGAGGAAGCGCATCGAAAGTATTCGTTATTATGCCGAACGAGAAAGGCGTTTCCGGCAGCATATAGAGAAGGGAAGGTGTTACTTGCGTTGTATCGATACCCATCGGCAGGATGTCGGGGAAGGTTACGGTTACGTAGTTCTTCCTGAATGCGACATTGTGATTGATACCTGCCGGCAATTCGTAACGGATAGCGTACGCACCGTCTTGGGAACGCGCGACATCTCCGGAAACGATTACCTCCGGCCATATCTTTTCTCCCTCCTTTTGAAACAACTCCCGCATTGGACCGACCGCCGTCAGGGTGAACGAGAAAGCGTTGTCGGCGGGGATGTGGTACGTTCCTGCACCGACGGTAAATTGGCTGTTTCCCGCCTTGCAGGAGGTCATGATGAATCCATCGGGGGGGGCAGGCAGAGTGACTGTATTGATGTTAAAACCGACGGTAAGATTCACTGTCTGTGCAAGCTTGGGATGCGGCAAATCGCTCACCGTGTAGCTGAAAAAGCCTACTGTGCCGGGTACCGGTACGGGGGTGATGATTGACGAACCATTCCGTTTTACCGTCGGCGCCACATTTAGATAAGGAGGGAGCGATTGCAAGAGGAACGTACAACTTGCATCCTGCGATACGATCTTGTACCTGAGTCCGTGTTGATATCCCGATTCATGTGGGACAATAACTACGTGACTATCCTCAGAGTTGGATATTTCCACCGCCGTGAAAGGCAGCAAACACGTGACCTGATGGTTAAGTCCGTTTTGCGATTGATCAAGCGTGTAGATGAAAGAACCGGGTGCGGATTCGGATTCGATGCCGATAAGTGTATCTCCATCGTATATAACGACGGGAATCAGGCCTGCACAATGGCGATTCGATATGAGCAACCCAAGCTCCGATGTGTACCCTTCACTGTTCGGGGTGTAAAGTTTGTATTCCCCGAGTCCCGTTTGCACAAGAGGCGGATTGAGGACCGTTTCATGAGAAACTTCGAAAAGAGACAACTCTTCCACATATCCTTTTACGGAGATATTCGTCGTATGGAAAGGGTCGAATCCAAGTGTTGCCGACACTTTCTTATCGGCGGGAATGATCAGGCCAATAAAATAAGTGGGGCGGGAGTCTGTCAAGGTGGTCAACCCGGGAGAGGAGGGAGTTTCACTACCGTTTATGCGCACTTTCGGCGAGAGAAGGTCGTAACCGCCGGACGAGGTCGTACGGAAAACGATATAGAACATCTCGGGCAAGTACTTGGGGATAGTTTTCTCCCGATAGATGTAATTTTCCCCCCATAGCCATCCCGTCGATTGGTTCAGGACTTCGGTCGCAGAGGGGTGATCGGGTATGATCTCAAATGCACCCTCATAATCCTGAGCAAGAGTGACTGTAAAATTCGTCTCCGGCACAATATTCAGATCAACGTCGGTAGCGAATCCGCAGAGGTTGACGATAAGACAACCTTCATTGTCTTCTTGAAATATGACCGTATCCAAACCGGGATTGGTAAAGGCCGGTCGAGCGTGGGCGTAACGTCCGAGCATCTTCACCTTAAAGGTCACGGTTCCTCCCACGATGAGGACAATGTCTCTTGACCTGTTTTCAGGGACATAGCGAAAAAAGGTTGTGTCAGGTTCGGGCAGATGGACGTGAATGGTTTTATGTAGGGTGATGTCCGGCCATATGTCGTTCCCGTGTGCGTATTCACCTTGTTGTTCGGCAGCGTTTGCGTGGTTATTGGTGATAAGCAGCGTATCCCCTTTTTTTTCGGGGAAGGTATATACATCCGGCGCATTCGTGAGCAATGCCTTGTCCCAGAGTTGGCATAAGCCGCCTCCCCAGCCTGTTCCTCCGGTTAATATCTCCAGAATCTGCTGAAAGCTTTTTAAGGCATAGTTCTGCTCAATCAGCACCGTGCCCGAATAGTATAAAAGCCCGTCTTGAGCGTTGGCTATTCCACCGCCGAATCCATCGCCATAAACAGCGGAAGCGATGTTGCTGCTAACCCGCATCAAGGCGGGTCTCAATGGAAGAGGGGGGGTGCCGGAGAGCAGCAAGTAAGCGCCTGTTTCATTATATATCCCGCCGCCATATCCCGGCGTTTCCGGCATATCGATAGGAAACTCTGTAGAGATAGGGATGTAGGTAGCGTAGTTGGAAGTAATTTGCGAATCGTAGAGGCGGGCGGTATCCCCACCGTTGTATATTCCTCCGCCGAAAGCCCCGTTACCTGCTCCCTTCCCCCCTTGGTAGGCGCTGTTTTTATCAATGAGCGAATTGTATACTTCCAAATATCCTCCCTTGACCGCAGAGGCCTCTTTCCCGTTCCATATCCCCCCGCCATAGTGAGAGGCAAAAAGTGTTCCTTCGTTTTGCAGTGCGAGTCTCCCTGCGGCGTTCCCTTCAATGCGACTGCCCCTGATGATCAGCCTCCCTGCGTTCGCAATCCCGCCCCCGTGTCCGGCAGAGCTGCCGACACCGGAGGCGATGTTGTTGTCGACAGAGGAACTGTCGATTTCCATGCGGCTGTCGGGAGCGTTGTATATCCCTCCGCCGAAATGTCCGTCTTGCTTGCCGCCGTTCGCAAGAAAAGCCGAGTTTCCACTCACGTCGGATTGAATCAGTCGGACGAATCCCTTGTCGTTGTATATCCCTCCGCCCTGTCCGTTGGCGTAGTTACCTGTAATGCGGACGTTTTTCAAGTCAAGATCGGCGCGGTAATTGTAAATACCGCCTCCCTGAGCATCCTCGTCTCCCTGTGCGACGATGAGGTTTTGTAACAGGACATGAGGCGTATCTTTGCCTGTGGTGTCGCCAATGAAAAGCACGCGGTGTCCTTTCCCGTCGAAGGAAACGACGGGAGCCAACGTACTGAGGAGTTCCCCCTGCCCGTCCGATTGGGAGGTTTCTCCGACGAAGGTGAGGGAACGCGGTATGCAGAACCCTTTCAAGGTACGGTGGACGCCCTGTTTAAGAAGGATGACGTCCCCTTCTTCCGCCACTTCCATAATCCGATGGATAGAGGCGCCGCTGGGAAGGGTTATCCGTTCAAGAGAGGTAGCCGCGATTGGAAGCCCCAATGCGGCGAGAGCCAATAGATGTCTTGTTTTCATTCCGGATATGCTTCGTTCCATCCAACCTTGTACGGGCGTGAACACGCGGGAGGCGTGCGCACACGTTACCACCCTGCAAATGTAGGAAACAATCCCGAATGGGAAAGACAACTTTTCAGCCTTTCCTTTGCTGTTTTTGCTGTCGAAGTTTTTCTTCCTGTATTTTTTGGGCTTCTTCGAGTCGTTTCATGAAGCCGGAGCGTTTCTGGGGTTTGCGTTTGTTCTGTTCCAGCTTGGCGAGTAACTTTGCCTCGTCGATGGTGTAGCGGAAAAGCACGGTCTGCCCGATGGTGATGAGGGTGGATATGAAATAGTAGTAGGTGAGTCCGGAAGCATACTCGTTGAAGAAAAACATCATCATCAGAGGCATCAGGTACATCATGGCTTTCATTCCCGGCATCTGCGGCTGTCCGGTGGTGGTCATCTCCATGTTAAACTTGGTGGAGACGATCTGCGTGGCGGTCATCAACAGGCAAAAGATACTGAGATGGTTACCGAAATAAGGCGTGATGAGGGGGATGTAGGTGTCCCATGTCACCAGAGCGTCGTAAGTAGAGAGGTCTTTAGCCCAGAGGAAACTTTCGTGCCGCAGTTCGATGGCTGAGGGGAAGAACATAAAGAGGGCTATCAGGATAGGCATTTGCAGGAGCATCGGCACGCACCCGCTCATGGGACTGGCGCCGGCGCGGCTGTAAAGGTCCATTGTAGCCCGTTGGCGTTCCATAGCCTTATCCTGCCCCGGATACTGTGCGTTGATTTCTTCCACCTGCGGGCGGAGGACACGCATCTTGGCGGTAGAGATATAGGATTTGTAAGTGAGCGGGAAGAGTATCAACTTGACGATAATAGTCAGCAGGAAGATGATGATTCCGTAGTTATCGATGTATCGCCCCATGAAGTCGAACACCGGCAGAATGAAATATTGGTTGATCCACCGGAACAGCCCTGCACCGAGCGATACCATTTTGGTCAGTTCCATCCGTTCCTCTGCCGGCTTCCCCGCATCGAAACTCCGCAGCAGGGCGAACTTGTTGGGGACGAAATAAAAAGTCAGCTCCGAAACCTTATCGCCATGCAGGTCGAAAGGCAAGGTAACGGCTGCCCGATAGCGTTTCAGGTAACCGTCTGCCCGCAATGCCGTCGATTCAAGCTTGGGCGATCCGAAGCCTTCGATTCCTCCGGCCACCAGCACGGTCGAGAAGAACATATCCTTGAAACCGATCCATTGTAGCCGCCCTTCCACTGTTTCGGCGGCATCCTGCGTCTCGCTCAGGTTATCCACTTCGCCACCGGAGGTACGGTAGAAAAGTCCGGCGTAGCGGTCTTCAAACTTCCTGCCTTTCTCCTGCTGTCGCACGTCCTGCTGCCACAACAGCGTGATAGGCTCCGTGTCCTGTGCGAGTCGGCCGTTCAGCCCGACAGCCCGCACGGTACAATACAGTCGGTAGTCGTCCTCCGCCAATTGATAGGACAGCTCCAGATAAGCGCCCTCGCTGCCGGTTTCAAGGCGCATGACAACTGCGCGCCCTTCCTTACCGGCATCCTGTATGGCTTGGAAACGGGCGTCTCGGGTATGCAACACCTGTCTGTCGGCTGTGGCAAGGGTCAGATCGAAGACGGACTCCCGCCCGTCGAAGAGCACCAGCGGCTCACCTTTATAGTTATCATACTCTTTCAGCCGGACGTAACTCACGTATCCTCCGCGGGAACTGATGCGTACCTCTACTTTGTCGTTTTCCAACGTCAGGACGGTATCCGTTTCCGCTTCTGCAAAGAAAGACCTTTCGGGTTCGGTGATGGCGGGGACTGCCGTCTCCCGCTCCGGTACAAGTTCCTTCGCCTGTTCTCTCTCTGCCGCCGCCGCTATGGAATCCCGATAGCGCTTTTCGGCGGCCAACTGCGTTTCGGAGGGGCGGTTGAGCCACGTAAAACCAATCAGGATTGCCCCTATCAGGCTAAATCCTATTACCGTATTTTTATCCATGTCGTCCTTTTAATCACGCTTTTTCGGCCTCCCCTATGGCCGCTTTGATGAAGCCGAGAAACAGGGGGTTGGGGTTCACCACCGTGCTGTTGTATTCGGGATGGTATTGCACGCCGACGAACCACCGTTTTGCCGGCAATTCCACTACTTCGGTAAGCCCCATCTCGGGATTTTCTCCCGTGCAGGCCATGCCGGCTTTCTCGAAAGCCTCTTTGTATTCATTATTGAACTCGAAGCGGTGTCGGTGGCGTTCCTGCACCATTTCCCGACCGTAAGCCTCGCGCGCTTTCGAGCCTTCTTTGAGTGCGCAGTCGTAAGCGCCAAGCCGCATGGAACCGCCCATGTTGGTCACGTTTTTCTGTTCCTCCATGAGGTCAATCACCTTGTGAGGAGTATGCGGCTCCATCTCTGTGGAATGCGCCTCTTTCAGTCCCATCACGTTGCGGGCGAACTCAATGACCATGCACTGCATCCCCAGACAGACGCCGAAGCAAGGCACGTCCTGCTCACGGGCATAGCGGATGGCGGCAAACTTTCCTTCTATCCCGCGCTGTCCGAAACCGGGAGCGATAAGCAGGCCGTCCATCCCTTTCAAGGCTTCGGCGGCGTTTGTATCGTTGATTTTTTCGGAGTGAAAGAGGTGCAAGTCCAACTTGCGCCGGTTGTAAACCGCTGCCTGTGAGAGTGATTCGACGATTGATTTGTAAGCGTCCTGCAACTCCACATACTTGCCCACCAAGCCGATACGGACACTTTCCGTCGCCTCCTGCTTCATGGCCAGAAAGGCTTCCCAACGCCGCATGTCGGAAGGCTTGTCTACCGTCAGCCCCATGCGTTGAATCACGATTTCGTCCATGCGTTGCCGGCGCAGCACGAGCGGCACTTCGTAGATCGTCGGGACGTCGATAGACTGTATCACCGCATCCTCGCCCACGTTACAGAACAGCGCCACTTTGCGCATCAAGCCCGTCGGCAGTTCCCGCTCGGTACGCAAGACCAGCATGTCGGGCTGTATCCCCGCCTCCTGCAAGCTCTTGACGGAGTGTTGGGTGGGTTTGGTCTTGAACTCCTGCGCCGCAGCGATATAGGGGACGTAAGTGAGGTGAATGCACAGGCAATCCCTGCCGAGTTCCCATTTCAACTGTCGGACGCTTTCGATGAAAGGCAGCGACTCAATATCCCCTACCGTACCGCCAATTTCGGTGATGACGAAGTCGAACCCTTTCTTGGCGCCCAGAAGTTTGATATTCCGTTTGATTTCGTCCGTGATGTGCGGTACCACCTGGACAGTCTTCCCCAGATAATCTCCCCGACGTTCCTTGTCGATGACGTTACGGTATATTTTACCGGTTGTCACATTGTTCGCCTTGGTGGTGGGGATGTTGAGGAAACGTTCGTAATGCCCCAAGTCGAGGTCGGTTTCGCAACCGTCTGCCGTCACGTAACACTCGCCGTGTTCGTAGGGGTTAAGCGTGCCGGGATCTACGTTGATGTAGGGGTCATATTTCTGGATGGTCACCGTGTAGCCCCTCGACTGCAACAGCTTTCCCAGCGAGGCCGATACGATGCCTTTTCCCAGCGAAGAGACCACCCCACCCGTCACGAAGATATACTTAGTTCTACCCATCCCTTAGCCCTGCTTGCCCTGTGTTTTCGTGAACCGTTTTCGGCGTGCAAAGTTATGCCTTTTCCCGTGTAATTAAAAAATAATTGTACTTTTGGGGCAGATTGGGGCGGGTGTCCTCAGTCGAGAGCCTTGGAACAGTGAAGCGAGAAAGAATGAAAAGGATGCTCAACATGTCGGACGCTGATGGAGGGCGACAGGGATATCCCGTATGCGGAAGCAAAGGCGGTAGGGCGCTTGTCGCGGCGGTAGCATGGGCGGTATTTGCTGTTACGGCTTTCGCGCAGGGAGGGCAGTATGCCACCACAGACAACATTGGGAATAAGGATACGCTGCTGATTTTGGCTGTGGGCGACTCAGTGCAACTGCCTGCTCCGGACGGGAATATAGAATGGGTGATTGATGATAAGCAGGTAGCGTCCCTCCATCCTCCTGGGGACGGGTATAGTGCCATCCTCGTAGGGTTGAAGCAGGGAAAGGTTATACTCAAAAAGCAGGATAAGGACACGGATGAATATCTTGAAGATTATAGTTTAGACATCCATGTGGTTGCTTTTTCCCTTCGGCAGCAAGGGTTTTCCGACTCTGCCGTCGTTTTGTTGCGTCTTGGGCAAGAACGGGAGTTCGTGATTGAGGCCACCGGACTTCCGGATGGTTGGGGAACGCCGGAATGGGAGTGGCATGGAGGCCTTCTTACCATTTCTCCTAACGGGAACGGGTCGGGTAGCGCAAAGGTGACGGGTTTTGCGTCGGGGTCGGGTACAATTTCCGCCACCTTGCATCCGGGTGGTTGGCGGGTGTCCCATGAAATCCGGGTGATAGAACCGATGGATGTGTATGCCGCCATTCCCAAAGGGACATCTTTCGATTACGAGCGCCATTTTCCGGAGGCATTGGAATCCATTCCCGAGTTGGGAAACGATGGTTTTTGGACATGGACAACGCCGGATGAGGATATTCTGAACATGGAAGACGTAGGGGGGGCAGGGTATGCGAAAGGGATAAAGACCGGTTTAGCTCGATTGGTGAGGAGCTATACCGGTCGGCGTGAGGGGACATCTGTTCAGACGACACTTGTGGACACACTGTCCGTTTTGGTACATTCCGGCTTTGAACCTGCTGAGAAGGATATTCACATACTGTTTCCCAACGATAGATTGTTGGTGCCCCCCCCCCTCCTGTCCGGCGATATTCCCGATGTGTCGTGGCTGCGTTGGGAGTGGAAATTGGTTAATGAGGAGCAGGAAGTGTTTACGGTGGATGAAAGCGGATGGTTGACAGGAAAGACTGTAGGCAACGCCAAGCTACGCATTTCCCTTTTTGGGACGCCCGAAAGCCTTACTCCGAAACCGGCGGCGGGCGAGATATCTCAAGAGAGGGATGTCTACGTGCCGGGTGTTTCCGATACGGTTTGGTTGCTGGCCGTTGGCGAGTCCCGTCGGCTTTCCGTGCAGGGTATGGAAGGCCACCTTCCCGAAAGTGCAGGTACGTGGCAGTGGGAGGTGGCGGGTTCTTCCGTTGCATCTGTCCAACTACCGGACGGGGAAGGGGATTGTTTCCTGCTGGTAAAGGTGAAAGGGAAAGACACGCTCCGGCTGTATCTCAAGGATTCTGAGGAAACGACTTACGACAATGCCCTTGTACGAAAGTCTTATCCCTTGTACGTATCGGGGTTTAGAGAACTCAATGGAAGGGATGTTGTGCCGATACTTCAGCCGGGTGAAACAATAGATTTTACGATCGTCTTGGATTCTATACCACCGCAGGATATCGTCGGGGGTTTGTGGCGGGCAGCCTCCTCCAATCACTGGGTTGAGCCTACGATTTCCCACCTTACGGAGAGTAAGGTCCTTGTGAAGATGAAGGTGAATAGCGGAGCATCGGGTGTCGTTCACATGAGGGTATACCTAGAGGGTACAGAGGTAGTGTTACAGCGTACGTTCTATGTGGCGTCTATCGTTCAGGAGTCAATGCGGCCGATGTCGGGCGTTCCTGCCGTGCCGCTGGGCGGGGATCTGGCGTTTTCTCTTCCGCAGATATCTCCATCCCTTTTGCTTGACGGCCGTGCGTGGGCATGTTCGACCCTAACGGATGAAACAGGTGTCGGAGGTGTCGTTTCCTTT
>JAITAD010000023.1 GCA_031284275.1 Tannerellaceae bacterium | reverse complement strand
AAAGGAAACTCGCCCGGCAAAGAGGCGGCGGTCTTCATGTCCTTAACGTCTTCTCGGCGGTAAAAAGGGTTGACGTTGAAGCCCTCGTTCGTCCTCCAGACTAATTTCTTTTCAAACGGTGCGCCCTTCAGGTCTGCCGTTATCTTCTCCATCCACTCCGCCGTAGAAACGGGAGAGAACTCGGAAAAAAGCCTTTCTCGCTGTTCGTCCTCTGTCATAATGTTACCTAAAAACGACCGCCAAAGGTAGTTATTTATACAAACCGTTGGAAACAAAAAAGAAGTCCTGTCCCCGAACGGGCATACATTAATAAGACTACTTTCGGGGTTTCATTAATGGTCGGAGATGGAAGAGCTGAAACATGAGTGCGGGGTTGCCATTGTACGGCTGCTCAAACCTTTAGAGTTTTATCACCGTAAGTATGGGACATGGATGTACGGGCTGAACAAACTCTATCTGTTGATGGAGAAGCAGCACAACCGAGGGCAGGAAGGCGCCGGGTTGGCTTGCATCAAGCTGCACCCGCACGTGGGCGAAGAGTACATGTTTCGGGAACGGGCAACAGGGACGGGGGCAATCGCAGAAATATTCTCCTCTGTCCATCGACACTACAAAAACTTCTCGAAAGAGGAACTGAACGATCCTACCTTTGCCAAAGCGAAAGTACCGTTTGCCGGCGAATTGTACCTCGGGCATTTGCGTTACAGTACGACGGGAATGTTCGGTATTTCCTACGTTCACCCTTTCCTGAGACGTAACAATTGGCGTGCACGTAACCTCCTGCTCTGTGGTAATTTTAACCTGACGAACGTGGATGAGGTGTTCCGCAAAATCACTTCTACCGGTCAGCATCCGCGTGACTATTCCGATACCTACATCATGCTCGAACAGATGGGACACCGTCTTGACCGTGAAGTAGAGCGCCTCTTTACGGCATGTAAGGAAGAGGGAAAGACGGGAGTAGATATGACGGATATTATCGAACAACGCATAGACCTCTCCAACGTTCTCCGAGCATGTGCTCCCGACTGGGACGGGGGATTCGTGATCGGCGGGATGACCGGCAGCGGGGAGACTTTTGCCGTGCGCGACCCTTGGGGAATACGGCCTGCTTTCTACTATGCCGACGAAGAAATCGTCGTTCTTGCCTCTGAGCGCCCCGTCATCCAGACGGTGATGAACATTCAATCAAATGAGGTCGTTGAATTACAGCGTGGCGAAGCCCTCCTCATTAACAAAGGGGGCGAAATACGCCTTTCTCAAATTGTCCCGCCGGGAACCAACAGCGCCTGTTCATTCGAACGTATCTACTTCTCGCGCGGTAGCGACGTAGACATATACAAAGAAAGGAAACGACTCGGAAGCAACCTCGTTCAGCCTATTCTGCGTACTGTCGATTATGACCTTCGGCACACTGTCTTTTCTTTCATCCCTAACACAGCGGAGGTCGCTTACTATGGCATGTTGGAGGGATTGGACAACTACCTCAACAAACTCAAAAAGGATTGGATAGCCGACCGTAGCCACCTGCTCCAAGAGGAAGAATTGGAACAAATCCTCTCTCTCCGCATCCGTACCGAGAAAGTCGCCCTCAAAGACATCAAGCTCCGTACCTTCATCGCCGAAGGACAAAGCCGTAACGATCTGGCAGCACACGTTTACGATATCACCTATGGCAGCTTGCAGCCTTTCGTAGACAACCTCGTCGTGATTGACGACAGTATCGTGCGTGGAACGACGCTCCGCCAGAGTATCATTCACATGTTGAACCGGCTCCGCCCGAAGAAAATCGTCATCGTTTCTTCCTCCCCTCAAGTTCGCTATCCCGACTATTACGGCATTGATATGTCCCGCATGAACGAGTTCATTGCCTTCAAAGCTGCCGTCGCCTTGTTGGAAGATCGCGGAACAATCGCCATCCTCCAACAAGCTTACGAACAGGCTAAGGAGCAAGAAAAGCGGATAATCGACGGTTTGCAAAATACTCCGCTGCACAACTATGTGCAAGATATCTACATCCCCTTTACCGACACGGAAATATCCGCCAAAATGGCAGAGATGCTTACTTCTCCGGCCATTCAGGCAAAAATCGAAATTGTCTACCAAACCATTGACGGCTTGCGTGCTGCCTGTCCTAATCATCCCGGCGACTGGTACTTTTCCGGTAACTATCCCACGCCCGGAGGAACACGAATGGTCAATCGCGCCCTCATCGCTTTCATGGAAGAAGACTACCTTTGCAGGGAAGGACATCTTGATCAACCATCCATAAAATCAAACGTATGAAAAAGGTGAACACAGGTATGTGGGCAAGAAGAGGGGCGGCGTTGTGTTTGCTGTCTCTGATTTGCAGTGGAGCAACGGGGCAGAAGTTCGCTCTGATAGACATGGAATACATCTTGAAGAATATTCCGGCTTACGAAATCACCAATGAGCAACTGGGGCAACTCTCCACCAAATGGCAGAACGAGGTGGAAGCGTTGCAAGAGGAAGCCCAAAACATGTACAAAAGCTATCAAGCCGATTTGGTCTTCCTTTCGGCCGAGATGAAAACCAAGCGGGAAGAGGATATCGTCAAAAAAGAACAGGAAGCCCAAGAGTTGAAACGGAAGTATTTCGGCGCAGAAGGGGAATTGTACAAACGCCGCGAAAGTTTGATGAAGCCCATCCAAGACGAGATATACAACGCCGTCAAAGAGATATCCGACAAGAACGGCTACCAATTGGTCATTGACCGCGCTTCCGCCATGAGCATCATTTTTGCCACTCCCAAGATAGACATCAGCAAGGAAGTCCTCCTCAAACTCGGATACGCAGACTGAGCGGGAGAACTATCAGTTGCGGTCTTTGAGGAGGGTGTCAATAGCGGAAGCTGTGCGGCGTCCGGCAGCAATGGCACGGACAACGAGGGAGGGACCGCTAACGGCATCGCCGCAAGCAAATATCTTATTTGCCGTCGCAGCAGTACGACCATCCGTATCGGTCGCAATATTCTTGCGGGCATCAAGGGACAAGGCAAGTTCTTTGACCAACCCCTCCTGTTCGGGGTAAACAAACCCCATGGAAAGGAAGACGAGGTCGGCTTCGAGCGTTTCTTTCCGTCCCGTCGGGCGAGGCGTGGGGCGTCCGCCATCGGTGGCGCTTACCCATTCGACTTCTTCCACCTCAACGGCTTTGAGGACACCTGCCTCACCGATAAAGCGGTTGGTGGTGAGACTCCAACGACGATCACAACCTTCTTCGTGGCTGGTGCTTGTTTTCAAGATGTTTGGGTACTGTGGCCAAGGGGTATCGGGATTGTGGTCGACAGGGGGCTTGGGAAGTATTTCTATCTGGGTAACGGAAACGGCGCCTTGACGGTTAGCCGTTCCAACACAGTCGCTTCCGGTATCCCCGCCGCCGATGACAAGGATTTTCTTGCCCTTGCAATCAATATTCGGGAGGCCTTTCACAGAAAGCCCACCGAGCACCTTATTCTGGCGACTCAACAACTCCATAGCAAAGTGGATACCTTTGAGCTTACGCCCTTCAACATCCAAGTCTCGGGGCGTCTCACACCCAATGGCAAGACAAAGCGCATCAAAACCGGAGGTCAAAGCTTTCGCAGACACGTCCTTACCTGCTTTCGTTCCGAGTTTGAATACAACACCTTCAGCCTCCATCAGGGCGATACGACGATCAATAACTTTTTTGTTCAGTTTGAAGTTGGGGATACCGAAACGCAGGAGGCCTCCGGCACGCTCTTCCTTCTCGAACACGGTCACGGAATAGCCCAAACGATTGAGGCGGTTGGCGACAGTCAGTCCGGCAGGGCCACTCCCAATGACGGCAATCTTTTTGTTATTACGGACAGGCGTAACGGGGCGGATGTATCCTTCGCGAAAAGCCGTCTCGGCAATGGCTGCTTCGTTTTCCCGTATCGTTACCGGTTCTTCGATGCTATGCTTGAGTACACAACTTTTCTCGCAAAGGGCAGGACAGATACGTCCGGTAAACTCCGGAAAGTCACAAGTCTTTTCCAACAGGAGATAAGCCTCGCGCCATTTACCTTTGTAGGCCATATCCTGCCATTCCGGCTGCTTATTCCCGACAGGACAAGCCCAATGACAAAAGGGAACGCCACAATCCATACAACGGGAGGCTTGTGTCTTGCGGTCGTTGGTGTTTAAGGTCTGTTCTACCTCGCTGAAATCGCTCAACCTTTCGCTGACGGGGCGATAACCGGCCTCTTGCCGGCCTACGGAGAGAAATGCTTTCGGGTTCCCCATAATATCGACTAACTGATGTTTTTGACGGCGCAAAAGTAGCAAATAACGTAGAACTGCCTACTCGGAAGTAGAAGGATTGTTCAAAGCACGCAGGAGCGCTTCGTTTTCTTCAGGCGTCCCGACGGTAATACGCAGGCAACCCTCACACATGGCAATATTTGAACGGTTTCGCACAACGATTCCTTGCGCAACCAAGCGACGATACCATGCTTCGGCATCCCCCACATCAACGAGCAGATAATTGGCCTCTGAGGGATAAACATGAAAGTTATACGGTCGGGAGGACAACGCCTTTCGGAGTCTTTCGCGTTCATCCAAAATGTTGCGGAGGTTACGCTCCATCGTAGCGGTATCGGCAAGATGGCGCAGGGCATATTCTTGGGTAAGCTGGCTGATGTTGTACGGTATCTTGATGCGGGAAAGCGTCTGCACAATCTGCGGAGAGGCGAAAGCCATCCCCAAACGGATTCCTGCAGCACCCCATGCCTTGGAAAGGGTTTGCAGAATGACGGCACGGGGGAAATCGTCCAGTCTGTTTATCATCGAGGGTGTAGAAGCAAAGTCGATGTAAGCTTCATCTATAACGACGATACCGGGAAAATCCGCCAAAATCTTGCAGACATCTGTCTTTTTGAAGAGGTTACCCGTCGGATTATTGGGCGAGCAAAGGAAAGCTATCTTGGTCTTTTCGGGAACGGCAGTCCGAAGCAAAGCATCGGCGTCAAGCTGAAAATCGGCAGCAAGCGGCACCTTAATACACTTCACATCGTTCACCTGCGCCGCCACTTCGTACATGCCGTAGGAGGGAGTAAGGGTGACAATGCTGTCCTCACGGGGGTCGCAGAAAGCACGGATAAGCAGATCTATCACCTCATCGCTACCGTTCCCCAAAAAGATACGTTCGACGTCTATTCCTTTCATTTCGGAAAGGCGGGCTTTGAGCCGGCGTTGAAAAGGGTCGGGGTAACGATTATAGGGATACGGGTGGGGATTCTCGTTGGCGTCAAGGTAAACAGACGCCTCGCCGTGGAACTCATGGCGGGCGGAAGAATAAGGCTGAAGTTCACGGACGTTCTTACGGAGTAAACTGCGGATGTCGAATGTATCCATCTGACGAACGGTTAAGCAAGGCGAAGGGTTACGGCTGCACGGTGGCCTTCAAGCTGTTCGCATGTAGCCAATGCACAGAGTGTCGGAGCAAGGCGGGAGAGTCCTTCGGGAGAGATCTCCTGAAAAGTGATCTTTTTCATGAAACTGTCCAGATTCACACCGCTGTAAGCACGAGCATAGCCTCCCGTCGGCAACGTGTGATTCACACCGGAAGCATAGTCTCCGGCGCTTTCCGGCGTAAAGGGGCCGAGAAAAACACTGCCGGCGTTCAAGATACGGTCAGCCAGAATGCCGTAATTCGCCGTTTGGATAATGAGATGCTCCGGAGCGTAAGCATTCGTAAAGTCAATAGCTTCGTTTTCGTCCTGAAGGAGGACGATACGACTGTGGGAAAGCGCTTGGGTGGCCAATTCGCGACGGGGCAGACGAGCAAGCTGTTCATCAAGGCAACGAACAACGGCCGGAATGAGGGATTCGTCGGTAGTCACCAATAACGACTGGCTGTCCGCTCCGTGCTCAGCCTGAGACAGGAGATCGGCGGCGACGAAAACGGGGTTGGCCGAACCGTCGGCAAGAACTTCCACCTCCGAGGGGCCGGCGGGCATATCAATGGCCGTTTCAGTGATACTGACAAGTTGTTTGGCTGCCGTCACGAAGCGGTTCCCCGGCCCGAATATTTTGTACACCTTGGGGATACTCTCCGTTCCGTAAGCCATTGCAGCGATGGCCTGAATACCGCCTACCTTGCATATCGTACGAACACCGGCCAACTCAGCGGCGAAGAGGATAGCGGGATGCACTTTGCCGGCAATGTTCGGCGGCGTACAGAGTGCTACCTCTCGGCAACCTGCCAGAATGGCCGGAATGGCAAGCATCAACACTGTCGAACAGAGCGGCGCTGTCCCTCCGGGGATGTACAACCCCACCTTTTCTATCGGAACAGCCTTTTGGCGACAAATGACCCCCGACATCGTTTCCACCGTCACACCGTCGAAGCGTTGCGCTGCATGAAAAGCACGGATATGTTCCGCTGCCGTCCGTAAGGCCGTCTTTACTTCTTCGGACAACAATTCGGAGGCCTCTGCCATCTCCTCGCGCCCAACGCGCAACGTACCGATACGTACCTTGTCAAAATCTTCGCCGCAACGGCGGACGGCTTCATCGCCTCCTCTGCGCACCTTGTCAAGGACGATGCGAACGGTTTCATGCAGCAGGGTGAAGTCTACCGTCGGCCGTTTGGTGAGGTCTTCCCAACACGCGCGAGAGGGGTATTTGATGATATCCATAATTCGGTCAATAGGAACGGGCAAAAAGAACGCGACAAGCGGACGGACGTCCTGTCAGCACGCACTTGCCGGGGATATGGTCATTATCCGAGGGTATACAGCGTATCGTCGCTTTGGTCTCGGCTTTGATACGGGCTTCTGTTTCGGCTGTCCCATCCCAATGGGCATAGACAAAGAACCCTTCTTCGACAGCTTTTTTGAGATCTTCGTAGGAATCGGCGTAAGACAGACGGGAGTTCCGTAGCGCAAGCGCTTTGTCGTAGATATTCTTCTGTATTTCTTCGAAAAGGATCCCCATACGCGTTTCAATTGCGGCAAGTGGATAGGACTGTTTCTCGAAAGTGTCACGGCGGGTGATTTCTACGGTATTGTTTTCAAGGTCGCGTGGACCAATAACTACCCGCAAGGGAACACCTTTAAGCTCGTACTCGGAGAACTTCCAACCCGGTTTTTTGTTGTCGGAATCGTCATATTTGAAACGGATATTCAGGTAATGGAGGCGGTCGAAAACAGGTGAGAGTTTTTGCGTGATGGCAGCAAGTTCCTCCTGATTCTTGTAGATAGGGATGAAAACAGCCTGTATGGGGGCGAGTTGGGGCGGTAACACCAAACCATTATCATCGGAATGCGCCATGATAAGCGCTCCGACGAGACGGGTCGAAACACCCCACGAGGTAGCCCATGCGTATTGCCGACTGCCATTCCTGTCAATGAACGCAACATCGAACGCCTTTCCGAAGTTTTGTCCGAGAAAATGCGATGTCCCTGCCTGTAAAGCCTTGCCGTCCTGCATCATCGCCTCAATGGTGTATGTCTCCACAGCGCCGGCAAACCGCTCGCTTTCCGTTTTCACACCTTTGATAACGGGAAGGCAAAGGACATGCTCGGCGAAGTCGGCATAGACCTGCTGCATCTTCAAAGCCTCTTCCTGCGCCTCTTCGCAAGTGGCATGGGCAGTATGTCCTTCCTGCCACAGAAACTCCGCCGTCCGCAGGAAGAGGCGCGTCCGCATCTCCCAACGCATCACGTTAGCCCACTGGTTGATGAGTATCGGCAAGTCGCGGTACGACTGAATCCAGTCGCGATAACTGTTCCATATAATCGTTTCGGAAGTCGGGCGAATAATGAGTTCTTCTTCGAGCCGAGCTTCAGGGTCTACGACAACGCCGGCGCCGTTCGGATCATTTTTCAAACGGTAATGTGTCACCACAGCACACTCTTTGGCAAAGCCTTCTACGTGCTGTGCCTCCTTACTCAGGAAAGATTTGGGAATAAGCAGTGGGAAATAGGCGTTCTCATGGCCTGTGTCTTTGAACATCCTGTCCAACTTCTTCTGCATCCGCTCCCAGATGGCATAACCGTACGGCTTGATCACCATACAACCCCTGACGGCAGAGTTTTCTGCCAATCCCGCCTTGATGACGAGGTCTTGATACCATTGCGCATAGTTCTCCTTGCGCGAAGTCAGCTCTTTCAATTCCTTTGCCACAGATTAATCCTTTTCTTTTACCCAAAAACGTCTGCAAAGGTAGACAGCTTCCGCTACTTAATCAAACGGCTGCGCTCATATCTCTTTGTCCGGCGCCAAAAGGGAGTAGCGGCATAGCCCTACCCTGTGAAAAAAGTAGGCGAAGGACACCCGCAGGACGCCAAACCCATAACGGACGCTGTTCCGAAAATTGATGGACGAAGCTTCTTTGAAGTATTTCGTGGGGCAAGTGATTTCTGCTATCTCAAACCCTTTGCCTGAGATTTGGGCAATGATTTCGTTGTCAAAAACAAAGTCATTCGAACACTTGTGGTAGTTGATACTCCTCAGGACACGGGCTGAGTAGGCGCGGTATCCCGTATGGTATTCGGCCAGATTGTTACCCATCAGCA
>JAITAD010000076.1 GCA_031284275.1 Tannerellaceae bacterium | reverse complement strand
TCCGGAAACCAGATTGTTCAGGACTTTCAATTCCTCTTCGGTCAAATAGTTTTTAGCGACGGCTGCATCTTGCAGTGTCGGATGGTCACCGGAAAAAACAGTCAGCCCCATGAATGGTTGGTTACTGTCAGCCCGTTCATAAATCACTTCCGCAGCGGTGTGTCCGTGAGCGGCGTAATGCAACTTGTTTTGTACGACTTTGAAGAACTCAACGGAAACGGTCGATTGGGGATCATAGTCGATGCTCGTGGCATACAAATCAAGGACTTGTCGATACAATACTTTTTCGGACGAACGGATGTCTCGGATACGGTTGAGCAGTTCGTGCCAATAGTCGCCTCCACCGACGTTTTTCAGCCGTTCGTCATCCATCGTGAAACCTTTGACGACGTATTCTTTGAGCCGTCCGGTAGCCCAGATACGGAATTGTGTGGCGACAGGGGACTTGATGCGATACCCCAGCGCAATTATCAAGTCGAGGTTATAGTACGCAACCTCATAGCTTTTTCCGTCCGCCGCAGTTGTTCGGATTTTCCGAACAACTGAATCCTCCTGTATTTCTCCCTCGTCAAAGATATGCCGGATATGCTCACTGACACTGGCCTTGCTCGACCGGTATAACTCCACCAACTGAGCTTGGGTCAGCCAGACACTCCCATCCTCCAAACGTACATGGACCCTGATATCCCTGTCTTCACGCCGGTAAATGACTATTTCACCCTTGTTCGTCTCTTCCATAGCGCAACGACAGCATCCCTCAGCGGATATTGGCGATGGAAATGATGTCGGCGAAGACGCCGGCGGCGGTGACGGCAGCGCCGGCGCCGTAACCTTTGATGACCATCGGGTACTCGTTATACCGTTCGGTGGATATCATGATAATGTTGTTGCTCCCTTCCAGTTCGTAGAACGGATGGCGGCTGTCCACTTCCTGCAAGCCCAAGGTACAAGCCCCCCTATCCATGGCGGCGACGAAGCGCAGATGTTTGTTTTCGGCGGCCAGTTTCTGCCGGCGGCGTTCAAAATCGGCGTCAAGCGTCTCGACACGCTGCCAGAAGTCTTCGATAGACCCTTCGAAGCAGGAAGCCGGAATGATAGGGTCTATGCGGACGTCCGACTGTTCCACCGCATAACCCGCTTCGCGGGCAAGGATAACAAGCTTGCGCACCACATCGGTGCCGCTCAGGTCGATGCGCGGATCCGGCTCGGCGTAGCCCGCCTCTTTAGCCATCTGTATGGCGCGACTGAAAGGGATATCCCCATTGATGGTGTTGAAGATGAAGTTGAGCGTCCCCGAAAGGACAGCCTCCAGTTTGAGGATATGGTCACCACTGTTGATGAGCGCATTCATGGTGTTGATAATCGGCAAACCCGCCCCCACGTTGGTCTCGAAGAGGAACTTGATGTCCCGCTTGCGCGCCGTCTCTTTGAGGCGGAGATAACGGTCGTAAGCAGCAGAGGCCGCATTCTTGTTGGCGGCGACCACCGAGACGTTGTTATTGAGCAAGTTCTCATACAGCGTAGCGATGTCCGGGCTGGCGGTACAGTCCACGAACACGGAATTGAAGATATCCATCTCCAAGACCCCTTTGGCAAGCGAGTCCGGACTGTTCGGCAGCCCATGCTGTTCCAGTTCCTGTACATAGGTATCCAGATTGATCCCCTCGCGGCAAAAGAGTACTTTGTCCACATTGGCGATACCCGTCACTTTGAGTTTCAGCCCGTTCTGTTCCATCAGCTTCGGCTGCTGTATGCGGATCTGGTTGAGCAGGCTTCCGCCCACCGTCCCGATGCCGGCGATGAAAAGGTTCAGCACGTTGTATTCCGAGAGGAAGAAAGAATCATGGATGGCGTTCAGCGCCTTACGGAGGAACTTGCGCTTGATGACGAAAGAGATATTCGTTTCCGACGCCCCCTGTGCGCAGGAGATGACGCTGATACCGGCGCGTCCGAGCGTGCCGAAGAGTTTGCCGGCGATACCCGGTGTCCGCTTCATGTTCTCCCCTACGATGGCCACCGTCGCAAGGTCACGTTCGGCGGTGGTATCATTGATTTCCCCTTGCGCCCGTTCGAGGGCGAATTCCTCGTCGAGCACACTCACGGCCAGATCCGCATCGGCATTGCGCACGGCGAAAGACGTGTTGTTCTCCGAACTTGCCTGCGACACCATAAAGACACTGATACCGTTGGCCGACAGCGTCTTGAAGATACGGTAATTGACCCCGATAACCCCCACCATGCCCAGCCCCTGCACCGTGACGAGGCAAGTATCGTTGATGGAAGAAATCCCCTTGATGATCGCCTTGTCGCGCACGGCCGGTGTCGTATCCGCTTCTGTCTCCTGAGAAATGAACGTCCCTTTTGACGAAGGGTTGAACGTATTGAGGATGCGGATGGGGATATTTTTCTGGTAGACGGGATAAATCGTCGGCGGGTAGATAACCTTGGCGCCGAAATTGCACAATTCCATCGCCTCGGTGAAGGTCAGCCGTTCGATGAGGTATGCCGAACTGATCACCCGCGGGTCGGCCGTCATGAAACCGTCCACATCCGTCCATATCTCCAATACCGAAGCGTCCAACGCCGCCGCAAGGATGGAAGCCGTATAGTCCGACCCGCCGCGCCCCAGTGTGGTCACCTCGTCGTTTTTCGCCCCTGAGGAGATAAACCCCGGCACTACCGAAACGGCCGGCAGCGGCAGGAACGTCTCCCTGATAAGGCGGTTGGTGAGCGGAAAGTCTACGATATGTTTGGAGAACTGGGGGACGGTCTTGATGAACCGGCGTGCGTCGAAGAGACGCGCATCCCGTATCACTTTCGAGAGGATGAGCGACGAGATACGTTCGCCGTAGCTCAATATCGTGTCCGACGTCTTGGCCGAAAGGTCGTTGATGAGGAACACGCCCCGCAGGATATTGGCCAACTCTTCCAACAGGCAACGGGCTACCTGTTCCGTCTCGTGGCGCACGGCGGCATCGGGGAGCAACTGCTCGATGAGTTGCAGGTGACGTTCGGCGAGCGCCGACAACGCCTTCTCGTAAGTCACATCGCCTGCCGCCGCCAGACGGCCGACGGCTATCAGGCCGTCGGTCACCCCCCCTAACGCCGAAACGACGACCACCACCGGCTCGCCCGCCGACTCCACAATCTCCTTTACGCTCAGAATTGCCTCTGCGGAACCGACCGACGTCCCGCCGAATTTTAATACCTTCATCAGTGTGTCTGTCTACATCAAGAAGCCCCGCCGGCCTTCCCGAGCGGAGCAGCGCAAAGGTAACGCTTTTCCCCGACGCATCAAAAATGTACCTTTGCGCCCGATGAAACGTCCGAAGCTGTTTTGGGTAATCGGCCTGCTGTGCGCCTTCGCCGCTGTCGAAGTTGCGGCGCAGGATATCGTCCTGCCTCCCGGACTGTTGCCTGCGGAGGTGATAGGGATGGATACGGTCCCCCTCGTCCGGATCCGCACGATCACCGTCTACCCCCAACTCACTTTCCGGAACAAGCGCGAACGCCGACGTTACGACAAGCTCGTCCGCGACGTCAAAATCACCCTCCCCTATGCCAAGCTCGTCTACAACACCCTTATCGAGACCTACGAGTACATGGAGACCCTCCCCGACGACAAAGCGCGTCAAGACCATCTCAAACGTATGGAAAAAGACCTCTTCGCCCAATACATGCCCGAACTCAAACGCCTCAGCCTTTCTCAAGGCAAACTCCTCATCCGCCTCATTGACCGCGAGTGTAACCAGACCAGCTACAACCTCCTCAAAGCCTATCTCGGCAGTTTCCGTGCCGGCTTCTGGAACTTCTTCGCCGGCATGTTCGGCGCCAGCCTCAAGAGCGACTATAACCCCCAAGGCAAAGACGCCCTTACCGAGCGCATCGTCGTTCTCGTAGAGAGTGGCGTACTGTGATGCTCATATCGAAAAATATATACTTTTGGCACGTAATCACATACTTTTGGTACGCTATGGCAAACACCAACGAACAGTTCAGACGGGCAATCGGTAAGTGCCGACATATTTTCGAGCAGAAGATGGCCGATTACGGCTCCTCGTGGCAGGTCTTGCGGCCGACTTCGGTCACCGACCAGCTCTTCATCAAGGCGGCGCGTATCCGAAGCCTCGAAATCAAGGGCTGTTCATGTATTGACGAAGGTATCGAAACGGAGTTCATCTCCATCGTCAATTACGGTGTCATCGGCCTGATACAGTTGGAAAGCGGTGTCAGGGAAAACAGCGACATCCCTCTTGCTGAGGCTATGGCGTTCTACGACAAGCATATCGCTGCCGCCACCGACCTCATGCTCGCCAAGAATCACGACTATGACGAGGCTTGGCGAAGTATGCGCCTCTCGACCTACACCGATATTATCCTCATGAAAATCCATCGGACGAAACAGATTGAAGACAACGGCGGCCGGACGTTCGTCTCCGAAGGCGTGGCCGCCAATTATATGGATATGATCAACTACGCACTCTTCGGACTCATACAGTTGGAAGAAGCCGGCGAATGAAAATAACAGGCAGCGGTATGAAAGCGGTAATACGGACAGTTCAGGCCTTATTGGGTATCGTCTTACTCTTTTCCGGCTTTGTCAAAGCCGTAGACCCCGTCGGGGGAGGAATCAAGGTCGCCGAATATCTGGCCGCTTTCCGCTTCGGCGGCAGTGAAACGTCCGAAATACTTTCGTTACTGCTTGGCGGAGCCTTATGCACGGGAGAGTTTATTTTGGGGGGATGCCTCCTGTTCGGAGTCTGCCGACGGTTGTCCGCTTGGGCGGCGTTGGCTTTCATGAGTGTCATGACATTGGTCACTCTCTATCTGGTTATCGCCAATCCCGTGACCGACTGCGGGTGCTTTGGCGATGCCATACACCTCACCAACGGGCAGACTTTCGGCAAGAACATCGTCCTCACGGTGATGGCCGTCGCCCTCTGTCTGCGGAACGCCGACGGTTACCGGATTTTTGCCCCCCGCCGACAACCTGCCTTTATCATCCTCCTGTCGCTGTCCGTCATCCTCTTTACGGTGAGGAATTACCGCCATCTGCCGCCCATCGACTTCCGTCCCTTCAAGGTTGGCGCCGACTTGCGCGCCCTCACCCTCACCCCTCCCGATGCCCTCCCCGATGAGTATGACTATACCTTTGTCTACAGCAAGGACGGCCACGAACGCCGCTTTACGCTCAGCGACGCCCCGATGGCCGATACCGCATGGACATTCGTCTCCGCCGAGACACGTCTGGTGCGGGAAGGCTACCGTCCGCCCGTCGCCGGCTTCGTCCTCCACGATGACGCCGGCGTAGACGTCACCGAAGCCATCCTTGCCGACACCGCCTATCTTTATCTCCTTGTCATCCCCTCCGTCGAGACGGCCGACGACGGCAACGTCGAAGTCCTCAACGCCCTCTACGGACAGGCCTCCCTCCACAATATTCCTTTCTATGCCCTGACGGCCTCCCCTCCTACCGCCATCGCACGCTGGCGAGACCGTACCGCCGCCGATTATCCCTTTCTGACCGCCGATGCCACCATCCTGCGCACCATCGTCCGTGCCAACCCCGCCGTCCTCCTCCTCCGCGACGCCCGCATACTCGCCAAATGGCATCCCATCGATATTCCCTCGCTCAACAACCTCCCGTAAAAGGCCTCGCTTGATGCTTTCCCTGAACGAAAAAGAATGTCCTCGTCTTTGGGTGGAACGAAGAAAGCGTTACCTTTGCGGGCGCTGAATAGGAGTAAGTAAGCATTTAATCACCTAAAAACAATACAATTGTCATGCGAAAAAAGATTATCGCCGGAAATTGGAAAATGAACAACACCGTAGGCTTTGGGTTGTGTCTGGCCAGAGAGATCAACTTCGCTTTGCGGGGTAAGACTCCCAATTGCGACGTCATCCTCTGCGTTCCCCACACCCACATCCTGCCTATTGAGAACATCATCGATTCCAACAGGATACACCTCGGCGGCCAGGACTGCTCTTTCTACGAAAAAGGAGCTTTCACCGGCGAAGTGTCCGCCGAGATGCTGTACGGCGCCGGAGCGAGCTATGTCATCATCGGCCATTCCGAACGCCGTACCCTCTTCCACGAGACGCCGGAGATACTCAAAGTCAAGGTAGAACAGGCTTTCAAGTATCGGCTGAAAGTTATCTTCTGCATCGGTGAATCGCTGGCAGAGCGCGAAGCCGGCAAACACTTCGAGGTCGTTGATGAGCAGATCAAAGGTTCACTCTTCCATCTCGGCCCCGAAGACTTTAATGATATCGTCCTTGCCTATGAACCTGTCTGGGCTATCGGTACCGGCAAGACGGCGACCGCTGCACAGGCGCAGGAGATACATGCCCATATCCGTTCTACCCTTGCCGACAAGTATGGCCGTACGGTGGCCGATGCCTGCCGTATCCTCTATGGCGGCAGCATGAACGCAGGTAATGTCGAAGAACTCATCGCACAGCCCGACGTCGATGGCGGCCTCATCGGTGGCGCCGCCCTCACCGCCGCCACTTTCCTCCCCCTCATCGAAGCCTGCTAACCCCTCCCCTTTCACCCGCTATCCGAAACAATTGCGCCGAGGTTGTCCAAGCCCCGGCGCAACTTTTTTGTTCCCTCTTTTGGTTTTTCTCAGTGTGCAACCGAACGCAGGCGTTGTGCCTTTGCCGTTTTCACCTGTTGCACCGGTTCCATCGATTTCGGCTGTTTTGGGGCGGCTTCTTCCGATTTGCTCCAAAGTTTGCGAAGTTTGGCATTGGTTATCTTTTCATTCAATACTATGTGATCGGGCAGGATATCAGGAGATTCATAGGCTTGCTCAAACATAAAAAACGCCTCTTTGAGCGGCTGCCCCTCCTGCTCAAAGTCCCTGTTCATAAACTCGTAACTGAGGAGAAAGTCTTCCGCCGCTTCCACAGGTGTTTTACCCATTCCAAACAACCCATATCCAAACTTCGCCGCATCATCTTTTTTGATACAGGCGGTATATTCCCCATCTGTCCGTTCGATAATTGAAGTTATTCGTAACATCCGGCTATTTTTTTATTTGTTTCTGTTTACGTTTGAAATCCTTATGGTTTTTGAGGGGAACTCCCGACAATTCACTGATTGTTGCGATCATACCCTCCGAAGCCTCCTTTGCACCGTGACGAGGCAGGAGGAACAACTTTCCTGTAACAATATCCATTCTTCATGGCGTTTTTTCGTTCTTCCGGACTTCCTGCACTCAAACTCCTTTAGTATTTCCTTGATTTCGGAATATTTCATCACCTTACTGTAGCTTACCGACCGTAAAAGTAGGAAGATTTTTTCCGCTGTTACCTTTTTCCGTGCTTTTCCCTTTGGAGGAAGATTTTTTCTTTGGAGGTTTGGCTTTGGCTTCTTTTTTGGCGGGGGTGCCGTCGGTGTTGTTGCAAGGGACGGCACGGGGGCCGAAGTCCCAAGTGAGAGAAAATTGGAGGCAGACGTACCAGTCCTTGTTTTTCAGCCAACTGCTCGGAATGTCGTAAGGGTCTTGCAGTGAAGCGACACCCTCGAAACCGTCGCTCATCAGCTTGCGGAATGTCAGTTCCCCTCCGACGTTCATCCGATTCATCAGCTTGTACTTCACCCCGACACCCACCGGAATGTGCATCGTCACCATCGGCTGCCCTCTGCCCGGCGCTATCGTCAAACCCGCCCCGAAGGCCATGTAAGGTGTCAGTCGCCGCGTGTTCAGGTAACCGTATTTATCGCTGTAAGGGAAGAAATTGAACTCCCCCTGCCCGCTCATCTCTATCCACGAACGCCGAAACGACACTCCATCTCGTGCTTTGGGGAAGACGTTCTCCAACCCCATCGAACTTCCTTCTACCTGACCCCAGAGCAACTGTGCTTTGTACGCCCAACGGAAGTTCGGGTTTCCCCGAAACAGCGCTCCTCCCATCGCCCGACTCTCCAGCAACGGCACCGTCTTGTTCACATCTCCCATGTATGACCCCATACCCCCCGTTCCCCCCACTTCATATTTATATTCTTGCGCCCATACGCCTCCTGCACCGTCCC
>JAITAD010000014.1 GCA_031284275.1 Tannerellaceae bacterium | reverse complement strand
TTCCGAGTGTCGCCATATTGTTACAAAGTGGCGGGCCGTCATCATGGCCTATGGCAATCAGGCTCTCTCCCCCAAAATTGATTTCCGACGCCGACGACCAGCCGTTGCCCGGACAGAATGAGGCGAATGCCCCGCCCCAAGCATTGCCCGTACTTGCCTCGTTCCCGTTGGCATAGTTCGCCTCGAACCGCCCACGGGAGATATTGATGAACTGCCCACCGGCATCTGCCACAGCGCCGCCCCGACCCTCTCCGGTAAGACTCATCGTAGCCACATTCCCGAAAAACTTGGGGGCAAACAGAGTCAAACCTTCCATATTCCCCCCGGATCCTTTTACAATCATAATGGCGCCGCCATAAGCCGAACTCGGGTTATTGACGTTATCTGCGGCCACATTGTTGCGGAAAACGATATCTTCTTCGTAAAGGTCGTCTCCCACTGTGACATTCGCTCCATACACACCGATAGCTCCTCCTCCCGCACGATTCCCGATACCTTTGGCGGCAACGTTTTCTTCAAAGTAAATGGAACCACCGTTGCTATTGAGCGTTACTATAGGGGTAATGAAACTGCCGTCCCACGTAGAACCTTCCACGGCGATGGCGCCGCCAAAAGCGGGGAATACGAAATCATCGGCAGCCGTCGGTTCTTCCGCACCACCCCACAAGGCTACATTACCCTTAAAAAGATTTTTTCCCTCAAAATACAGCTTCCCGTAGGGATAGTAAAAGGTAGTCGTAGAGCTTTGGGTTTGGGTTTGGGTGAGATAAATGGCGCCGCCGTGCCCAAGCCGAACACCTTTCGAAGCGACGTTTTTTTCCATTGTTACGTTTTTGAGGTGGAGCGAGCCGGCTGTCCAAATGGCGCCGCCATAACCTTTATTCCCAACACCTCTGACCACAGCAACGTTACCGGAGAAGAGAGCATCTTCGATGATAAAAGTCACGCCGTGGGGGATATAGATAGCGCCGCCGTAACCGTCCCATAGGGAAGAGTCTGCCACATTTTCCGTGTAATCTGTGTTTGCTGACCGGTACGCACCTATCCCATATACGGCGCCACCCCAGCCGGCGGTCGCATTGGACGCGATATTCCCGTGAAAGAGAGAGCGCTCTACGTTTACACGGGGCGTATCTGCTGCGGCTACGTTCTTACCTTCGTCAAGAAGACAGATAGCACCGCCGTAGCCTGCTCCATATGCAACTTGGGTTCCACGCCCTTTTGCGGCGATGTTATTCGCGAAAACCGCGTTGTATACTGACAGGGCTACTTTCTCGTCCACATAAATGGCGCCACCCTTACCTATCATGTTGGACAACGAAGCCTTGTTCCCCTGAAAGCGAGCGCCGGCGATATCCAATACCGTGCCGTCCGTTCCAAAAATAGCGCCACCATAGGCTATACGGTCGTTCAATTCCCATTGTTCGAAAGATTCATCCACAATTTCTCCCGCAATGTTCTCAACAAAAAAGACTCCGTTCGCCTCAATAACCTCGCCCTCCCGAGTCCCCTCTATCTGCACACGTGAACCCGCCCCTGCGCTATAGATAGCGCCGCCTTTCGCTTGGGCGGCCATTTCTCCACGACGGGACGCACTGTTGTTTTGAAACTTCGTACCTCCCGAAATCGAAACCGTTCCGCTATTGTACAGCGCTCCTCCATACCCTGCCCCTTTTTCCGATGCCACGTTGCCCGAAAGGCAAACGTTCTTCAAGTGCAGCTTCCCTTCATTGTAAATGGCGCCGCCGTAACCGTATACAGCATCTGAGGTCGCCTTGTTGTCGGACAGAGTCGCGTCTTCCAAGGTCAAACTGGTCGATGACCCGACGTAGATAGCCCCACCGTAGCGCGGCCTGAAAGCGGCCTTACCTGCATTAGCGTTGGCCATATCTATCCCCTGCAACAGCACCGACTGCTGACCGTCACTGCGAAAAACGAAAACACGATCGGCGTCAGAAGCTCGGAACAGAGCACGTGTAACGTCCCCTTCCGGTATGGCTATGATAGTAAGGGACTTATCTGTTTCCAACGTGAACATTACATTGTATATGGCGGCACGCACCAAGAGGGTATCTCCGTCTGCGGCAGCGAATACGGCGTACCTGAGTGAGGTTGCGTCTCCCCATGAATCGCCGGCGGTAGGGCTTTCCAAATCATGAGGCAAAATATACCACTCCCGCGCGCTCGCCGGCATACCCGCCAGCATCAAAAGGACACCGAACAATAACCCTCGTGTCGATTTCATACCATTTTCCTTGCAAACAATATCACCTGCAATATTAGACAATATTTCCGACACGTTCGCCGCCCGAACCGTCTTTGCCGCCAAATCTTTTTGCTTACTTTTGCCGTGTCATGGCGCTCATCAAATCCATATCGGGTATTCGGGGGACTATAGGGGGAATGGTCGGCGAGGGTTTAGATCCTCCGGCTATCGTCCGTTTTACGGCAGCCTATGCGGCTTTCATCCGACGGACGACGGGGTTGTCGTCGCCGCGTATCGTCGTGGGGCGCGATGCTCGCCTTTCGGGGGACATGTTGCGGCAACTCGTCACTGCCACGCTGACGGCGACAGGCTGCGAGGTCATCGACGCAGGCCTCGCTACGACGCCCACCGTGGAAATGGCCGTCGTATGGGAGAAAGCCGCCGGCGGCCTGATCCTTACCGCCAGCCATAACCCCTGCCATTGGAATGCGCTGAAACTGCTCAACAGTGCGGGGGAGTTCCTCAATGCCGAAGAGGGCGCCGAAGTGCTCGACATCGCCGAGAAAGATAATTTTAGGTTTGCCCCCGTCGAACAACTCGGGAGTATCCGTCATGCCGATTATGCCCAACGGCATATCGAGGCCATTCTCCGGCTTGCACTCGTGGACGTCGAGGCCATTCGTGCGGCGGGGTTTCGCGTTGTCGTCGATACGATAAACTCCGTTGGAGCATGTGTCCTTCCCGACCTGCTGGGCGCATTGGGCATAGCGGAAACCCTCCTCGTCAATGGAACGCCTGACGGACGTTTTGCCCATAACCCCGAACCGTTGCCGGATCATCTGGAAGAGATAGCGGGAACGATGGCCGGAGGACTGTTCGATGTCGGATTCGTCGTCGATCCCGATGTAGACCGTCTGGCCATCATTTGCGAAGACGGCAGCATGTTCGGCGAGGAATATACACTCGTTGCTGTCGCCGACTACGTTTTCGGCAGGACTTCCTGCGGCGGGGCGGTCAGTAACCTCAGCTCTTCGCGCGCACTCAAAGACGTCGCCCTGTCCTACGGACGTACATATCAGGCTTCGGCGGTAGGGGAAGTGAACGTGGTCGCCTGTATGAAAGCGACAGACGCCGTCATCGGCGGTGAGGGTAACGGAGGGGTCATCTATCCGGAGCTGCACTACGGGCGTGACGCCCTCGTCGGTATAGCGCTCTTCCTTTCTCATCTTGCACGTAAAGGAATGAAACCTTCCGAACTGCGGCGTCTGTATCCTGCCTGTCATATCTCCAAACAGAAACTTGAACTTTCTCCGGACACCGATATCGACGCTATCCTCAACACGCTCCGCAACGCCTATCCCTACCCCGTTACCGATATCGACGGCATCCGCATCGATTTTCCCGATCGGTGGGTTCATCTGCGCAAAAGTAATACCGAGCCGATCATCCGTATCTATGCCGAAGCGCCCGATGCGGCGCAAGCTGACGAACTTGCTCAAAACGTCATGCACACCATCCGACAAAACGCCACCCTATGAATCTTGCGCTGAATGAGCGTTTCTCTACCCATTGCCTGCCCAACGGCCTCCGTATGATACATGCGCACCAGAACTCTCCCGTAGCTTATTGCGGTTTTGCCATCAATGCAGGATCGCGCGACGAAGCGGAGGACGAGCACGGGCTTGCACACTTCGTCGAACACGCCGTATTCAAGGGGACGACGAACCGCAAAGCATGGCATATCATACAGCGCATGGATAGTGTCGGAGGGGAAATTAACGCATTTACCACCAAGGAAGAAACGACCATCCATTGTACTTTTACAACGGAATATTTCGAGCGCGCACTCGAACTGATGACCGACCTGCTTTTCCACTCCACCTTCCCGCAAAAAGAATTGGAGAAAGAACAGAGCGTTATCCATGACGAGCTTAAATCTGTCGAAGACGAACCTGACGATTATATTTTCGACCACTTTGAAGACCTGCTCTTCCGTGGTCATCCGCTCGGACACAACATCGTGGGCGACGACAATTCCATATACAACCTAACCTCCGAACGTGCCCGTATTTTCGTCCAAGGGTACTACCATCCGTCCAACATGGTTTTTTTCTCTTCCGGCGAGATGGATTTCGAGCGCGTCGTAACGCTGGCCGAACGTTACCTCGGCGATATTGTCGACACACCTGTCCCCCACCCCACCCGCAAAGCGCCCGATCAACGGCAGCCTTTCGATGAGGTCTTACGTCGCGACTATCGCCAGGCGCATGTAATCATCGGTGCACGAACGCCTCAAGCCGATGACGAACGCCGTTTCCCGCTTGCCCTCCTCAACTATATCCTCGGAGGACCGTGTATGAACAGTCGGCTCAACGTAGCCCTGCGTGAACGCAAAGGTCTCGTCTACGGTGTCGAGTCCTATCTCAATACTTTTACCGATGCAGGTCTTTTTACCATCTATTTCGACACGAGTCCCATTCATCTCGCCCAAGCGCTACACCTCGTTCACATCACGGTAGACGAACTCTGCCAAACGCCTGTCAGCCCTTCTTTGCTGTCTGCCATCAAAAAGCAGATCACAGGACAAATCGTTATCAGCGCCGAACAGAAGAACAACCTTTTCTTCGCACTCGGCAAAGAGTTTCTGCACCACAACCGACCCCATTCCAACGCCCGCCTGATAGAACGCCTTTGCGACCTCACGGCGGCAGAGATTCAGGATGCTGCCTGCGCTTTCCTCCATCCCAAAGGTTTCTCGACACTCATCTACACACCCAACTCGCCCTCCGAAGTCCGTAAGGCCATTCCTCACCCTTAAACTGCGTGCCGATGGACGTCAGACGGGGGGAGAGGCAACAGATTGGATGACGTCAAAAGAAAGTTTACGTATCCGAAAAAATCGTACCTTCACGGGCGTTTTTACAGGTATTGTGTTTCCTATAAAAAAGTTACTGCTTGATGAGTCTGATGCAAAATATCGTTGCTCGCGCCAAAGCCGACAAGCAACGCATCGTCCTTCCTGAAGGTACGGAAGAGCGGACGCTGACAGCCGCCGATCGTGCCATAGCCGATGGCTTGGCCGACATTATCCTGCTCGGGGACCCTGAGGTTATCCTCCGTCAAGCCGAAACGGCCGGACTCTCGCATATCGCTGCCGCTACCATCATTAACCCTCGCAAACATCCCAAACGGGCGGCTTACGCCTATCTGCTCCAAGATATTCGCAAAGCCAAAGGCATGACGCTGGACGACGCTTTCCTCCTCGTCCAAGACCCGCTTTACCTCGGCTGCATGATCATCAAGGCCGGCGATGCCGACGGCGAGATAGCGGGCGCTCTCAACACCACGGGCAACGTCCTCCGCCCCGCTCTGCAAATCATCAAGACGCAGCCGGGCGTGAAGTGCGCTTCGGGGGCTTTCCTGATGCTGCTGCCGGACTCTTCCTACGGCGAGGAGGGGGTGCTGCTCTTTGCCGACTGCGCTGTCGTTCCCGACCCTTCGGCTGAAGAATTGGCGGGAATCGCCATATCTACCGCTTCGACGGCACGCGCCCTTATCGGTGTCGAACCGCGTATCGCCATGCTCAGTTACTCTACCAAAGGCAGCGGGACATCCGACGACAAAATGGCCGCCGCCGTGCGCCTCGTTCAAGCAGCAGCGCCGGAACTGATCATCGACGGGGAACTGCAAGCCGATGCCGCCCTTGTGCCGTCCGTAGCCGGTCGTAAGGCGCCGGACAGCCCGTTGTCCGGCAAAGCCAACATCCTGATTTTTCCGAATCTCTCGGCAGGCAATATCGCTTACAAGTTGGTCGAACGCCTCGCCCATGCGGAAGCCATAGGCCCTATCCTGCAAGGTATGGCGGCGCCGGTAAACGACCTCTCGCGCGGCTGCTCCCCCGATGACATCTACAAAATGATCGCCATCACCGCCAATCAAGCACGCATACTCAAAGGTTGATTTGGAGATACAAGATTTACTGCGCCTCTACGCCGCTCACCCGCTAATCGCCCCGTTGGCAGCCCGCTTGCGGGAAGGGGATATCTGTTCCATATCCGTCAAGGGGCTGGTGGGTTCGTCGGCCGCCGTCGTCGCGGCAACTCTACACAGCAGAGGGGAGAGCTTTCTCTGTATCCTCGACGATGCAGAAGAAGCAGGTTATTTTTACCACGACCTGACCCAACTCCTTCCTTCCTCTTCCGTCTTCTTTTTCCCGTCCGGTTATCGCCGCTCAATGAAACACGGTGAAAAGGATCCTGCCAACGAGATATTGCGTACGGAGGCGCTTGACGCTCTCCACAGTTGTCGTGAAGTCCCTCTTATCGCAGTCAGCTTTCCGGAAGCTATTGCCGAGCCGGTCGTCTCACAAAAATCATTGGCCGACCATACCCTCAAAGTGCATGTCGGCGAACGTCTGGACAGTACGTTCATCGCCGACGTGCTGACGGAATACGGTTTCGAACGTACCGATTACGTCTACGAACCCGGACAATTCGCCGTTCGGGGCAGTATCCTCGACGTGTTCTCCTTCTCTCACGAAAATCCTTATCGCATAGACTTCTTCGGCGACGAGGTGGAAACGATTCGTACTTTTGACGTTGAAACGCAGCTTTCCAAACACCGCCCTGCCGAAATCAGTATCATCCCTCAGTCCGACGCCATGGGCACAGACAGGGAATCGCTGCTACAGACGCTTCCGCCGCATACGGTCGTCGCAGTCAAAAATCCGGACTTGTGCCGTGACCGCATTGGGACCGTATGGGACACAACCTTTCCTAAGTTCCGCCATCTCCTTTTCGGCCGTCCGCAGCCCGCACAAAGCGACGTCACATTCAGCTTCTCTATCACGCCTCAGCCTACGTTTCACAAAGATTTCGACCTCATCAACGAGGCTCTCTCTTCTCTGCTCAAAGAAAGCTACAGCATCCATATCCTAAGTGATGCCGAAAAACAAATCGAACGCCTCCGCAACCTTCTCCCTTCAACACCATTCACGGCCATCGGCAAAACGCTCCATGAGGGCTTCATCGACGACGATTTGCACACTTGCTTCTTTACCGACCACCAATTGTTCGACCGCTTCCACAAATATAACCTCAAAAGCGACAAGGCGCGCAACGGCAAGGTCATGCTTTCCATTCGGGATATTCACCGCTTTGCCTTCGGCGACTATATCGTTCATACCGACCATGGTATCGGACAATTCGGTGGCCTGATGCGTCTCGAAACGAACGGCAAAATGCAGGAGGTTATCAAACTGATATACCGTAACAACGACGCTATCTTCGTCAGTATCCATTCCCTGCATAAACTGTCCAAATATCACAGCAAGGAAGGGGGGATTCCTCCTAACCTCAACCAACTCGGTACCGGCGCTTGGGAACGGGTCAAGGAGCGTACCAAAGCCAAAGTCAAAGACATCGCTCGCGACCTCCTTCTCCTCTACTCTAAACGGCGCGAGGAAAAAGGGTTTACCTTCTCTCCCGACACGTACCTGCAATATGAACTTGAAGCTAGTTTCCTCTATGAGGATACGCCGGATCAGTCGCGTGCTACCACCGAAGTCAAGACCGACATGGAAAGCTCCCGCCCGATGGATCGTCTCATCTGCGGCGACGTGGGGTTCGGAAAAACCGAAGTGGCCATCCGAGCAGCCTTCAAAGCGGTGGCTGACAGTAAGCAAGTGGCGGTACTCGTCCCGACGACACTGCTGGCGTTCCAACATTACCGCACATTCACCGACCGCCTGCGTGACTTCCCCTGCCGTACAGACTATCTCAGTCGTGCCCGTACCGCCACGCAAACGCGTGCAATCCTTGCCGCCCTGAAAGAAGGGAAAATAGACATCCTCATTGGTACGCACCGTCTGGTCAGCAAGGATGTCGTTTTTAAGGATCTTGGCCTGTTGATCATAGACGAGGAACAGAAGTTCGGGGTATCCGTCAAAGAAAAACTTCGTAAGATGCGTACCAACATTGATACCCTGACCATGACGGCGACCCCCATCCCCCGCACCTTGCAGTTTTCTCTGATGGGCGCCCGCGACCTGAGTAACATCGCCACGCCTCCCCCTAACCGCTATCCTGTCCAAACGGAGGTGCATACCTTCGACACCGATCTCATCCGCGAAGCTATTAATTTCGAAATGAGTCGCAACGGGCAGATCTTCTTTATCAATAACCATATCTCCCATATTGCGGAAATGGAACAGATCGTCCGCCGCGAAGTGCCGGATGCCCGTATCGCCGTCGGTCACGGGCAAATCGACCCTCAACGCATGGAGGAACTGATACTCGATTTCGTCAATCAGGAGTATGACGTCCTCATTGCTACGGGGATCATTGAGAACGGTATAGACGTTCCGAACGCCAATACCATTATCATCAACAACGCTCATATGTTCGGGCTGTCTGACCTCCACCAACTGCGCGGGCGCGTAGGTCGTTCCAACCGGAAAGCTTTCTGCTATCTCCTGGCGCCTTCTTTCTCTTCCCTTACCCGCGAAGCGCGCCAACGACTGGAAGCTATCGAAAACTTTGCGGGTCTCGGTAGCGGTATACACCTGGCCATGCAAGACCTTGACATACGCGGGGCCGGGAACCTCCTCGGCGCCGAACAGAGCGGCTTCATCGCCGACCTCGGTTACGAAACGTATCAAAAGATTCTTCAGGAAGCCGTCAATGAGTTGCGTACTGAGGAGTTTGCTTCTCTCACCGAAACGGCTGCCGAAACGGCCGTCTCTTTCGTGCACGAAACCTTCGTTGAAAGCGACCTTGAACTTCTCCTCCCTCCAACGTACATCTCCGGCGATTCCGAACGCATAGCTCTCTATCGAGAACTCGACAACATGGAGCATGAACGCGATATACTCGCTTTTACCGAACGTTTGCAGGATCGCTTCGGTAAAATCCCTCCCGAAGGTCTTGAACTCATCCGTATCGTACGTCTGCGCCGCATAGCTAAACAATTGGGTATGGAAAAGGTTGTACTCAAAACCGGCCGTATGGTCACTTATCTCGTATCCAACACAGAAAGCCCTTATTACCAAAGCGATACGTTCGGCAAGCTACTCGCTTTCGCCCAACGCTTTCCCCGCCGCTGTTCCCTGCGCGAGCAATCGGCCAAACGTTCTCTCACCATCCGCGAAGTGCCTTCGGTAGAAACGGCCGTCGCTATCCTGCAAGAAATCGAAAGCGGAACCTTGTCTCTGTAAACAAGGAATGGCGCACCCTTGGTAAGGTGCGCCATTCGCTTTATAGTCGTTCGGCTCTCGCCGCAGTCAGGGTCAGGCTTCTGCAGACTCTTTGGGAGCGGCCTCCACTTCTCTGTTCACTTCTTCGACATTGTTTTCCTGCCCCAAGAGCTTGTCTTTCAGGGCGGCCAACTGTTCGATATCCCCTAAGGTGGTCTTTTCTATCGGGGAAAGGTTGGAGAGAGAAGCTTTGGCGTTCTTGGAATCGGAAGAGGAGGAAGAAGCGTTATCTTTATCCTTTTCCTTATCTTTATCTTTATCCCGTTCCTTGCGCTGTTCGTCCTCGTGTACTTTACTGTGGGAAAGAATAATACGACGGCCGTCGCGACTGAACTCTATCACCTTGAAAGGCAGCGTTTCCTCCAATTGGGCTTGTGTGCCGTCCGCCTTTGTTAAGTGGCGTGGCGTGGCAAATCCTTCCACACCATAGGGCAAGGAAACGACTACACCTTTCTCCACAGCATCGGTGATAGTCCCCTCGTGTATCGAACCTACCGAGAATATCGTTTCAAATACTTCCCATGGATTTTCCTCCAACTGCTTATGTCCCAAACTCAGACGGCGGTTTTCTACATCAATATCCAACACTTTGACCTGCAATTCTTCTCCTGCATGGACAAGTTCGGAAGGATGCTTCACTTTCTTCGTCCAAGACAAGTCGGATATGTGTACCAACCCTTCAACACCTTCTTCCACTTCTACGAAAATACCGAAACTCGTAAAGTTTCTGACCTTCGAAGTGTGTACAGACCCGAGGGGGAAACGAGATTCGATGTTCTTCCATGGATCTTCCTTCAACTGCTTGATGCCGAGTGACATCTTACGCTCTTCCCTGTCGATGTTCAGGATGACGGCTTCCACTTCGTCACCTACCTTCAAAAAGTTCTGTGCACTGCGCAAATGCTGCGTCCACGACATTTCGGAAACGTGGATAAGCCCCTCTACGCCCGGCGCAACTTCCAGAAAAGCGCCGTAGTCGGCTACGACCACTACCTTACCCTTCACAATCATACCGACGGCCAAAGTGTCGGCGACCGCATCCCATGGATGAGGCGTGAGTTGCTTCACACCGAGGGCGATACGCTTCTTCTCGTCGTCGAAATCAAGGATGGCAACATTGATCTTCTGGTCAAGGGAAACGACTTCTTCGGGGCTTCCGACACGTCCCCATGAGAGGTCAGTGATGTGTACCAGACCGTCTACACCACCCAGATCGACGAAGACGCCGTAAGAGGTGATGTTCTTCACCGTACCTTCCAATACCTGTCCACGTTCGAGACGGGATATGATTTCGCGTTTCTGTTCTTCCAACTCGGCTTCGATAAGAGCCTTGTGTGAAACGACGACGTTTCGGTATTCCTGATTGATCTTCACTACCTTGAACTCCATCGTCTTGCCCACAAAGATATCGTAGTCGCGTATCGGCTTGACGTCAATTTGGGATCCGGGCAGGAAAGCTTCAATGCCGAAAACATCCACAATCATACCGCCCTTGGTACGACACTTGACAAAACCTCTGACGATTTCTTCTTTAGCCAAAGCCTCGTTCACGCGATCCCATGCACGCACGGCACGCGCCTTACGATGGGAAAGCTGTAACTGTCCCCGTTTATCTTCCTGACTCTCGATGTATACTTCTACGTCATCGCCCACTTTCAGGTCAGGATTGTAACGGAACTCCGACATGGAAACGATGCCGTCCGACTTGAAGCCGATGTTCACCACCACTTCCCGCTTGTTTATCGAGGTTACCTTACCGATGATGACATCGTTATCTTTTACCGTATTGAGGGTCTTATCGTAGGCGGCAAGCAAAGCTTCCTTGTCTCCTTCTGCGCGGACATCGCCCCTCTCGTAGGCTTCCCAGTCGAAGTCCGCCACCGGCAGGACATTCGTTTGCAACTCCAATTCTTCCACTCCCAAATCCAAATTAAAGGTTAAACATTAAAACTGTCTATCTCCGAAACAAGGCGCAAAGGTATGCCTTATTTTAGAATCTCCTACGTTTCCCATGAAACTTTATCAGACACCTTCCCCGTCATGACAAGAAAAAACTTTTACCTTTGCGGCGCTTCAACGGAACTTCCGTCCTGTAGCGTTCATTGTCTCATGGTGTAATGGTAGCACTGCAGATTTTGGTTCTGCCTGTTCAAGTTCGAATCTTGATGAGACAACACACGGCCTTTTGCAGGCGTGTTTTTCGATGTTCCTAAAACAAATGCAAAAGAAGCCTACCTAAGCGGTAATCAGAGAGCCGGTGAGGTCGGCAGGGGTGAAATGGTGGCGGTCACAGTAGGCGGCGAGGCCGTCAATGAGGTTGAGGGTAGCGGTGGGGGCGATGAAATTGTGGGTGCCGACCTGCACGGCGGTGGCGCCGGCAAGGAGAAACTCTACGGCGTCGCTCCACGTGCAGATGCCGCCGATGCCAATGAGGGGGAGGCTGACGGCACGGTGTACTTGCCAGACGCAACGTAGGGCGATGGGTTTGATACATGGGCCGGAAAGGCCTCCGGTAACGGTAGAAAGCGCCGGACGACGACTCCGGATGTTGATGGCCATACCGAGTAGGGTGTTGATGAGGGAAAGGGCATCGGCACCTTCGACTTCGGCAGCACGTGCGATGTCGGTGATGTCGGTGACGTTGGGGGACAGTTTGACGATGAGCGTACGGGGATAGACACTGCGCACGGCACGGACGACGGCGGCAGTGGCAGTGGGATCAACGCCGAAAGCCATACCTCCTTCCTTGACGTTGGGGCAGGAGATGTTGAGTTCGATGGCCGAGATACCTTCGAGTTCGGCGATACGGGCCGCACACTCGGCATAAGATTCGACGGTGGATCCACTGACATTCACGATGAGATTCGTATCCAAGCTCTTTATAGCCGGGTAGATGTGCTTTGCGAAGTATTCGACACCTTTGTTCTGGAGTCCGACGGCATTTAACATCCCTGCAGGAGTCTCGACCATGCGGGGGTAGGGATTACCTTCGCGGGGAAGGACTGTGGTACCCTTGACGACAATTCCCCCAAGGCGTTCGAGGTCTACCATATCTGCATACTCCAAGCCGTAGCCGAAAGTTCCGGAGGCCGTGAGGATGGGGTTTCTGAGTGACAGCCGACCGATTTGTACGTTCAATTGAGCCATGGCAGTTGATTGACGTTGAAGACAGGACCTTCGGTACAGACACAGGCATTGTGTCCGTCAGCGAGTTTTTCCACACAGCAAAGACAGGCGCCCAGTCCACAAGCCATGGTGTTTTCGAGTGATACCTCACAGAAAGGTATCTTCCCGCCAACCAAAGCGACAAGGGACACCAGCATGGGTTTGGGGCCACAAGCATAAAGACGGTCGAAGGGTGCACGAAGAATCGAATGGGTATCGAGGCGTCCGTGGTGGCCGTACGAACCGTCGTCGGTGGCAATGTGGAGGTTTCCTGTCCGGCGAAGCGTGTCTGTCTGCAACAGTTCGGCGGTCGTCTGCGCCCCCATTAGGATATCGGGGCGGCAGCCTCTTTTGAGGAGGGTATCGGCGAGGAAGAGGAGAGGGGCAATACCGACACCGCCGCCGACAAGGAGAATGCGCTCCGCCGTCGCTTCAGGCAAAGTAAAACCGTTACCCAAAGGCAAAAGGGCGTTAATGCGTTCGCCGACGGCGTACCGGAAAAGATGTTCGGTGCCCTCGCCTGTTCGGCGGACAAGCAGGCGGAGGGTATTGGCACGGGTATCGACGAAATGGATGGAAATGGGGCGGCGAAGGAAAGTGTGGGGAGACTTATCTATACGGAGCATAATAAACTGCCCCGGGCGCATCTCGGGCAGCGGCTCATCGGCGGTCAGCTCCAAGCGGCCATGATGTTCTCCCAATCGGAGGTTTTCCGTGACGGTGAGGTCTAAAAGGCGTTTCATAAGGGCAACTCATTAATTAATGCAGGTAGAGCCTGCGGGAAGAAAGGTGGGAAAAGAGGAGGATTTGTTTTGAAAATAGAACTTTATCAGCTTGCCCGAATGGGGGGGGAGGGTTACGGCATAGGGGCAGACGTCGGTGAGGGCAACAAGGGCGGTTTCACCGGTCAGGAGGTCAATGGCCTGTGCGGCGACGTTATCCGGCAATTGGCAGGTTTCAAAAGCATGAGCGGGAATACGGATGGAAACACGGGCTTCGGCATCGGAAAAATTGGTTACGACAAGGACGATGCCGTCTTCGTGATAACGGAAGAAAGCGTAGTGACGGCGACTGTCGAAAGCAGGGCAAGATCGGTTGGCAGGTACAAGGTCGTAAAAAGCGCCTTGGGTAAAAGCGGGTTCAGTGAGCGTAATATGGAACAGGCGGACGTAGAAAGTGCGGAGACGCTGTTCGTCCGAACTGAGGCGGGCACCATCGAAACGGTTGCCGTTGATCCATCGGCGGAGAGTGGATAGACTCCAATAGTCATAGATGGAGGTGCGTCCGTCCAATCCGCTAAATCCTTCCTCATCCATGCCCGTCTCACCAAGTTCCTGCCCAAAGTAAAGCATAAGGGGGTTGGTTCCTGCCGTGGCAGCAAGAATCATGGCCGGAACGGCGCGGAAAGGGTCTCCGGCGAAGAACGGGGAGGCGATACGTTGTTCGTCATGGGTTTCGAGAAAATGGAGCATGTGGGGACTGATGTCGGCATTCGCTTCGAGACAGTTACCGATATCGGAGGCGGGGCGTTCGTCACGTACGACAGCGCGCAGGGTGTCGTAGAGGCCGACTTTGTCGTAAAGATAATCGAAACCGCCGCGAAAAAGGTAGTCGCGATAACGTTCAGGGCGATAAACTTCGGCAATAAACAGAACTTCAGCCTCCTGTTTCACCTGCGGGATAGCCCACTCCCAGAAAGACACCGGCACCATCTCGACCATGTCACAACGGAAAGCGTCAATGCCCTTGGCAGCCCAAAAGCGAAGGATGGCAAGCATCTTGTACCATGTATTGGGGATGGGATCGAAGCAGTAACTGCCGTCGCGATAATCGACGCCGTAATTGAGCTTGACCGTTTCGTACCA
>JAITAD010000022.1 GCA_031284275.1 Tannerellaceae bacterium | reverse complement strand
CGGGATGTAACTACTTCAACTACGCAGAGGTATGGATATAAGAGGCGACTTCTCTGACGTCAATGCGTTCTTCGACGAAGGTAGGCGCGAAGTGGAGGGCGTGATGTCCGCTGTCGGTGACGAAGCGGTCGCTTATGCCGTTGCGCATGGCAGCTACCAGAACCGTACAGGCAACCTCAGGGCATCCAACCGAAAGAACGTCACCCCGTCGGGCTTGGAGCTGACCAACGAGGCTTTCTACGCTTCCTTTGTGGAGAGTAAGGGCTTTGACGTGCTGACAGCCGCCACACTGGAAGCCGAGAAACTGTTAAGGGAGCGCATCGCATGATACGGGGGACACTCGACGTCGGGCTGGCGATAAAGGATTACCTCCTTACTACTCCTCTGGGAACGGAAGTGCCGGATATCAAGGTGGAGACGACTGTCGTGTTCCCGACCGCCGATGACCGTACGGAGTTCATTCAAATCCTGCCGAAGCGTTCGGTGGATACGAAGTTCTTCAAGAAAGGCTTCGTGGAGGTGAATGTGTACGTTCCGGACAAGTACGAGAACTATCCCGACAGCGCTCGGCTTCGGACACTCCAACGGCTCTCATGGGATGCCTTGGAGAACTACCTGCTCAACGACGGGCAGGACACATGGTGGGTGCAGATGGAGGGGACACCCACCCTCGAAAAGGACGATGCGCTGCATTGTCACTTCTCAAACACCAGAGTTGTTTATCAGTTATTTAAGCACTAATTAAAGCGTAAAAAAAATGGCACAAAAACAGTTTATCGGACTTTCGCGGCTGTGGTACGGCGAGGTAATCACAACTGCTCCCCTCACGGGGGCGGCTCTTGCTACGTATCTGCAAGCGGCATCCACCAAAGAGGTCACCAACGTTCACGATGACACGTGGGGGTATGAGGAGAGCGACCCTGAGGTGACGGAGTACATCAACCAACTCAGCGGCTTGCCCTATTATAGGGACAAGGTTTCGCAGGCTGCCCCGTCGGTGGCGTTTACGTTGGGGGAATATCTCTTTGACGACCTTGCCGCCCTTATCGGAGGTACGGCGACGGACACTTCGTGGGCGCGCCCTGACAGTGTGGATTTCATCGAGAAAGGTGTCGTGGCGAAAACCAAGACGGGTAACTACATCGTCTTCCCGCGTGCCAATATCATCGCCAAAGGGAACTATGTAGAGCGTAACCTCGGACTCGGCGTGACCGCCTTCGCTCTGGAAACAGGCGTAGATGCTCTTGCGTCGCAGTACATGTTCGACGGCAGTGTGGTAGTTCCTCCCACGAAGCATGTTGAACGGCCATCCGGTCAGCTTCCCCAGAAGCCTGAGGAAAAGAAGTGATCCGTTTTATGTGATTAGCAGAGAGAGGGGAAGTGTCGGCCACGTGCCTGCCTTCCCCTTTCAAATTAAAATTGGAAATCATGACAGACAGACAATTTGATGAGTATTTTTCCTTGCATGAGTTCGTGCAAAGCAAGACGGCCGACGAGCACGGTATTGACAATTGGGCATATCTCAATGAAGACGCCGAAGAACGGTTGCGCTTTCTGGTGCAGATGTTCTTAACGCCTCTGCGCTGTCTGGTGGGTAAACCTGTCATTATCGACAGCGGTTTCCGTTGCGAGGATCTCAACAAAGTGGTAGGGGGCGTACCGACATCACAGCACCGTCTGGGTGAGGCGGCCGACATCCGTATTATGGACAACGGGATACCTTCGAATGAGTTATTTGGTATCATCACAGGCCCCGACTTCCTCGTCTTCGACCAATGTATTCTGTATAAGACTTTTGTTCACGTGTCGTTGCGTAATCCCATTGAGGGTAAAGTCAACAGGCAGGAAGCTTTTGCAGCCAAGACACAATCTTGCAGATACTAATATGGACAATCAAGCAGCGAAACTCGTTTCGGAGGCCATTCTCGGCTCATCTTTCAAGACGGTCGTCGTCGGGGGGGAAGCCTATACCCTGTACCCTCCGACCATCCGTACGATAGCGCGGGCGATATCGCATTTCGCTACGGTAGATATGCAGGGAGTTGAAACAGGGGCAGAGGTAATTGCCCGCATACCGGCATCGTCGGGGGCGTTGGTGCAGGGCTTGGCTGTCCTGATTGTCGGTGACGGCCGCTTTCGGGCGTTCAGGGAATGGTACGTCAAGCGGCGACTGTTCAGGGGTTCGTGCGCCGAACTTAAAGAGGCGATGACCGTAGCTGTTTCGCTAATGGGCGCAGAGGATTTTTTCGTATCTGCCTCCTTAGCGTCGAGCGTAGCGCGGATGGGGGCAAACACGAAGTAGGGGGTGGGGAAACGCTGTTAGGGCAGATACCGTCGTTCATGGACAATTTGCATCTGACGTATCGGGAGGTGATAGATATCGTTCCGTACCGGAACATGGTGCTTATGCAACGGGATAAGGTACACACGGTCTATGGCGAGAAGATGGTGGAGGTATCGGACGAAGAGTATTTCAAAGGCAAGCTTCAAAAATAACGGTTATGGCAACATTGTACTTCAAGGTCAGCGCAGACGTAGACAAGGTTATCCAGATGCGGCAGGAGGTCGAGAAACTCAAAGCGGTTATCGGCGGCATGGATGTGAACAAACAGGGTAAGGACGTGTCGGCACTCATGGCACGGATACGGGAGTTGGAGGGGTCTCTTGCTGGCACGGCGAGAGCGGCGGCACAGGCAGGAACTATTCTGGAACAGAACTTCAAGAAGCGTGTCTACGATAGTTCGGTAGCCGTAAATAATTTCACGCAGAAGATAATAGAGCAGAAAAGCGTCGTCCATGAGACGGAGGCGAAGGTGCGAAGGTTAGCCGATGCCTATTATAAGTCTACAGGGGTGGCTTTCGGCGTGCAGCAAATCAAGGACTTCGCTTCGGCGGTCATCAACACCCGTGCCGAGATGCAGATGTTGCAAGCTGCGTTCCAGACCCTATTGGGAAGCAAGGACAAGGCCGATGCGATGTTCTCCGAATTGAAACAGTTCGCCGTCGAAAGCCCTCTTTCGATGGGGGACGTTGCCAAGTCTGCACAAACACTGTTAGGCTTCAACGTGGCGGTGGAGAAAGTGATACCCACGATAAAAGCTATCGGTGATATCAGCATGGGGGACAGCCAGAAGTTCAACTCCCTAACCCTTGCATTTGCTCAGATGAGCGCCGCCGGCAAACTCATGGGGCAGGACTTAAATCAGATGATTAATGCCGGCTTCAACCCGTTACAGCAGATGAGCGCCAAGACGGGTAAAAGTATCTCCGAACTCAAAGAGGCGATGAGTAAGGGGGCTATATCTGCGCAAATGGTTAGCGATGCTTTCATGCAGGCTACGCAAGCGGGCGGCAAGTTCTTCGGGATGACTAAGGAGGGGGCGAAAACTATACAAGGGGCGCAGGCGCAGTTGGAGGGGGCGATACAGGATATGCTCAACGAGATGGGGCAATCCACTGAGGGGTTTGTCAAGGATGCCTACGGGGCGGCGCAGGGATTGGTTGAGAATTGGAAAGAGGTCGGCAAAGCC
>JAITAD010000055.1 GCA_031284275.1 Tannerellaceae bacterium | reverse complement strand
CCTATTGGGGCGCCATCATCTCCGCCATCGGCTGTACGGCCACCGTAGCCATTATCATCCTCTTTGCGCCGAAGTACGGATTCATCGCCTGTGCTTGGGCAACCCCTGTCTCCAACGGCCTCATGGTCACCCTTTCCTATACCCTCGGCCGCCGCCATTACCCCGTCCCTTACGACCATGTCGCCACCTTGTGCACCTTTACCGTCGCCACCCTGCTGTGGTTGCTCTCTGCCTTCAGCTCGTCCTTAGCTTACCGTACTCTCCTTCTTTTCCTTTATCCTTTTTGCCTTTATCTCTTCTCTCTGCTGCAACGCAGGGTTACTCTTTTTCGGCGATAAGGGAAAATGGGGGTATCCTTGCGGCGGGTATGAAAGTATGAAGGTAGGTAAAAAACCGTGTCGATTTACAGAGGAATTGAGAGTTCTTCGATGTGAAATTCTAAATCTTTAGGAATTAGAAGCTTATCCTTTAAGACTATTCTCTGATAATCAATGGCGCTCATCTGGTTCGGGATGATAAAGTACTTTTCCAAATCGCTCCAGTCCTTATCCCTGAATGTTGCAATCTCTCTCAAATAACAACTCACCCAAGTATCCCCTATCTTAAAATCGGACTTTACCTGATTCAATTTTTCACGGGATATTTGGACGTATGTTTCGTCCAATTCAAATCCAATATATTGGCGTCCCATACGTTTCGCTGCAATTGCCGTTGTTCCAGTGCCGGAAAAGGGGTCTAAAACAATATCCCCTTCGTCTGTTGTCATCAGTATTATTCTATCCATCAAATGGAATGGTAGTTGGCAAGGATGAGGGTCTCTATTCTTATTGTGTTTAACTCTGTGTATATCCGTCCAAACATCCGAAACCAAGGGCCCAAACGGATGTAATCCTTCTTTTTTACCTCCATAGTCTTTCCATAAATACCCTTGTTTACGATCGCGTTTATGCGGCTGCCGCAATTCGTAGATTTTTGTTCCTTTGGCTTCTTTCGTGTAGAATAAAATACCGTAATGTGCCGGTTGTAAGGATTTTCCCATAGGCGCCGTGGGGGCATCCCAAGCAATCCAATGCTTAAAAGAGGCTAACTTGTTGAGGTAGGCGGCGTAGAAGGTCAGCCACCGGGGAATGTTATGCAGGAAAATCGAACCGGTTGGTTTGGTTACCCGTACCATTTCGGAAATCCATTTTTCACACCAATCCAAATACTCCTGGAAATCAAGGTTGTCGTTGTAACTACTGTATCTCTTTTGCAGGTTAAAGGGCGGATCGGCAAACGTCACGTCTACTGAATTATCAGGTATCATTTTGAAAAGCTCCAAACAATCGCCTTGCAAAATTTTATTTAAGTATTTATCTGTCATTGCCTGAAAGTTTCCATTAAGAGTTTTTCAAACCGTTTTAACTCGTCTGCATGGAATGTAAAGACATCCTCGTAAGCCGTTACCATTCTCCGCAAATCGCCCTTGCGGACATACCAACCGATACCGTCCACAAAACCAATAAATTTCGCTTCAGGATAATGTTCCTTGATTAGCGTATCAATGGAAATTTCGGTTTTGGATTTATCGCCCTGACCTGAGGAAGTGGTCGCCAAAAACGAACTTTCTGCAATAATCAGCGGATTTTTCTTGTTGGGAATAATAAAATCCATCGTACGTTTCGTGTCAGATGCGTATTCAATCAACTCACTTAAATCGCCTGTTTCGTAAGTAAGACCTAATTTTTCACACAGTTTTGCAATGACAGTTTCAGGATTATTTCCCTTCATCCCATTATAACTTCCCTTTTCTTTGTAACGAACCAAAGAATCTATGAGTTCGGGGATATCAAACTTGAGTTTGGAAATACTCAATTTCTTCAACTCGAACAGAGGAATTGTGTTTGCAATGAAAGGAATAGATGCCCCTTCAAAGAATATATTTACCAATCCTTTGCGAAAATCTTCACTGTTTTGGATTTTCTTCAGAATAAAACCATCCGACCATTCCTGAATGTTGTCCGGATCCGTGTCGTCGTACCATTTTTTTTTGTAGACGAGAGCATTGAGTTCGGGATTATCAACAATACGAAGGATTGTGGTAAGCCGTTTCAGATATTCATTGGAAAATCCTGTGAGAGCAAGCAATGCACGCAAACCATTTTCCTTTTCTTTCAGCAACCACTCGAAGATTTCTTTCTTTAAGCCTTCCGTTTCTATCTTGTTCTTCACTATCAGCAGAGTCTCTTTCAGAGAGTTGATATAACCCTCGTAATTTTCCTCAAATCCCTGATCGAAGAAAAAAAAGGTGTTCTTTTGAATGACAGTTGAAAATTTATCTTCTACGCTTCTCATATTATTGCTTTTTGAAAATCAGTATATATTCGTTTTTCATTGTGTTCCTCATTCCTCTTATGGGTTTGAGAATGGATTTTATCAAAGGTAACCCATATCTCTGAGCAGAATCAATGATAGTTTGCTCCAATCTAATTCCTCCTGTTTGGTTGGTATTTGAACCTATAATCATGCAAAAGTATCTGCTTTTTCTGAGAACCCGTGCAACTTCTGCACAAACTTTATCCATATCTACGAAATAGGTGTTCAGCTTGTCTATCTTGTTTTTACCCTTTAAACCAATCAGTTTGCCTTTCAATTCTTTGGTGTCGTAACCCAAAAAGGCCAACTGGTCTTTGTCATTCTCGACATAGTCTATTGCAAAAGAATAGGGGGGAGATGTTATCACGCAGTCAATACTTTCATCAGGTAATTGGAGATGCAGGGCTTCCGAATCTGCTAAAATAACCATTTCCCCTATCTCATCTCTGTTGAAACACGGATTCTTTAGCGTTGATTTGACTGTTTTCATGTAACGGGGCAAAACCCGCTCAAAAAGTTGTTCGTGATTGGAACGTACCACCCGCTTGGAATACCCTAAAGCGTCTAACCAAGCCAGAAAGGCAAGATGGTAGATTTTGCGTTTTTCGTTTTCCTTGACTTCTGCAATTCTGTTCAGAACCTCCCCCCGTTCAAAAAAAGTAAATATTTTTTTGCTGTCCAAAGGTGTGTTTTCCAACAGATTCAAGTCAATTGTTAATGCCTCGTACTTGGTCTGAATCATAAGCCGGCAAAAGGGACTCACATCAACAGCCACAGAATGGATACCCATCAAAGCTGCTTCAATGTTGGCAGTTCCACTACCGGCCATGGGGTCAAGAAGGGTTTCGCCTTTTTCAACACCTAAGATATTGAGCAATCCTTTTATCAACTGTGGATGGAACTTCCCGCGATACGGAAACAGCCCATGCGTGGCGTATCCCGTTGAGAACAGACCTTCTTCAAAATATGCTTGAGTTAGTGCCGTCCGATTTTCATTGATGGCTTCATTGTAGCTTGAATACAGCAAAAAATGTTTAGTAAATTGATTATCAACAGATTTAATGAATGCAGAACGTTCCAGCAATCTTTCTTGTGACAAGCAGTTAAACTCCAACCAAGCCATCTCCAACTCAAACAACTCATCGACACTTGACAATAACTCTACATGACTACCAAAGATTTTCCTTATGACGGATTCCGTCTGGTGAAAGCTACTGATCATTTGACTACTTCTTTACTTTCTTTCAATATTACGCTTGCCCCTCCGTCTATTTCGGTGAATTGGGCGCCGGCAATGGGAGGGGCTGGTTTCGTTATGCGGACGTACAGGGAGGATATTTGCGGAAAAGCCGCCCACAGCGACCGGAAGATGCGTCCCGCCACGTGCTCCAATAACTGCGAGGGGATGGCCATCTCCCGACGTATCACTTCATACACATCCGCATAGCTGACCGTATCCGCCGGATCATCCGACAGCGCCGCACGTTCCACCGGCGCCGAGAACGACACGTCCACCCTGAACATGTTTCCCGTCACCCCTTCCTGTTCCAACACGCCATGGTGGCTATGAAACACCATCCCCCGCAACTCTATCCGCGTATCCATCGTCACTTCGCCTTTTCTACCTCCAATTCCCGCGCCACTTCCGTCAGGAACTCCCGTGCCGCCTCCCGTTCGTTGGGTATCTTCCCATCCAGAACGGCATCTTTCAACGCCGTCTTCAACCGCCCCACCACCGGCGAGGGTGCAAGCCCAAACAACTCCATGATTTCAGCCCCCGATACCGGCGGCTGAAAGTTACGTATCCTGTCCGCCTCTTCGATAAGGCCTAACTTGCGCCGTACCGTCCGATAATTCTCCAAAAACCGACGAGCACGTACCGGATTCTTGCTCGTTATGTCCGCTTCGCAGAGGACAAATAAATCTTCCAGATCCTCACCCGCATCGAAGAGCAAACGTCGGAGCGCCGAGTCCGTAATTTCCTCGTCCGACAGGTTTATCGGCCGCATATGCAACCCTATCAGTTTCTGCACGTAGCGGAGCTTGGCATCCAACGGCAGACGAAGACGCCGGAAAATCTCCTCTGCCATGCGCTGACCTTGAAACTCATGATTATGGAACGTCCATCCCATACGCCCATCCCAACGTTTCACGAGCGGTTTGGCAATGTCATGCAACAACGCCGCCCAACGCAACCAGAGGTTATCCGACACCCGCGCCACCTTATCCAATACAAGTAAAGTATGTGCGAAGTTGTCCTTATGCCCTATCCCCACACGCGTCTCCACTCCTTTAAGCGCCGACAGTTCAGGAATAATAAGCTCCAGTAACCCCGTCTTATCCAACAAGTCAAACCCTATCGACGGACGAGGCGACAATACGATTTTGTTCAACTCCTCTTGAACCCGTTCCTGCGAGATGATATCCAGTCTGTGCACATTACGCACGATGGCCTCAAAGGTGTCAGGATGGATAAAAAAACCCAACTGCGAAGCGAAGCGAACCGCCCGCAACATACGCAAGGGGTCATCGTCGAAAGTCACATCCGCATCACGCGGTGTCCGTAACGTCAGTCCGTCCAAGTCGTCCATGCCGTTGAACGGATCCATCAGGTCTCCAAAGTCATCCTTGTTGAGGGAGACCGCCATTGCGTTGATCGTAAAATCTCTCCGCCCCAAGTCATCTTCCAATGACCCGTTCTCTACCACCGGCTTTCGCGAATCGCGGTTGTAAGACTCCCGCCGTGCGCCCACGAACTCTATCTCTACCTCACGCGTTTTCACCTGCGCCGTCCCGAAAGTGCGAAACACCGACAACCGTCCTCCCAGCCTGTTCGCCACCCCTTGGGCAAGCGCTATGCCACTCCCCTCCCCCACCGTCACGATATCAATATCTTTCGACGGCCTGCGAAGGAACACATCCCGTACGAAGCCACCCACCACATAGGCCGGTATCCCTAAACTTCCTGCCACCTCCGCTATCAGCGGAAAGGGATGTTTCTCCAGAACTTCCACTATATCAGAACTCAGCGAACCATCAAGCATGACGAAACTCTTAATAACTCCCACCGGACACAGAAAACGCCCAAAAGAAAGCAGGAGCGCTCATTGAAAAGCGCCCCTGCCGGAAGGCAACCCGTGGGGGGAGCTACGGGTTGCACAGAGCGGTAAGCGAGACTCGAACTCGTGACCCTCAGCTTGGGAAGCTGATGCTCTACCAACTGAGCTACTACCGCGTAAAGCGCCCCCTGATGCGGGCGCAAAGGTATGCAATAATACGACACGCCCAAACGTTAGAACAACAAAAGGCAAAATGAAAAATAACCCCCTTACTGTCATTAAAGTCGGTGGACGCGTCATTGAAGAAGACCAACCCCTCGAACTGTTGCTCACCCGCTTCGCTGCCGTAGCAGGTCCCAAGATACTCGTCCACGGCGGGGGACGTTCTGCCACCACCCTCGCTCGACAGCTCGGCATAGAGACCCATATGGTCGATGGCCGCCGCATCACCGACCTCCCCACCTTGCGCATTGCCGCCATGGTGTATGGAGGGTGGATCAACAAAAGCATCGTCGCCCGCTTGCAGGCGCGGGGTATTGACGCCCTTGGGGTCACCGGCGCCGATATGGACATTATCCGTTCCGAACGGCGTCCCGTCCGCGAGATAGATTACGGGTACGTCGGCGATGTCACTCACGTACGCGCCGACATCTTCTGCCGACTCATTGAACAGGGACATGTCCCCGTCATCGCCCCCCTGACCCACGATGGACACGGCTCTCTCCTCAATACCAATGCCGATACCATTGCCGCCGAGACCGCCATAGCTCTTGCCTCCTTTTTCGACGTTACGCTCATCTACTGTTTTGAGGAACGCGGCGTCCTACGCAATCCCGCCGACCCCGATAGCGTCATCGACTCCCTCACTCCGGACTCTTTCCGCCACTACGTTGATGAAGGTGTCATCTCCGGCGGCATGATTCCCAAACTCGAAAACGCTTTCCGCGCCATCACCGCCGGTGTCGTCCAAGTCCAAATCACCAATCCCGATAACCTCTCTCCTCTCGGTATCTCTCCCGACTCATCCTCTTCCGGCACTCGCCTCCACCACAGTAGCCATTCGAGGCAATGAAAAAATAAAGGGAGTGAGATTTGTAGGTTTGGAACAAAGTAATACCTTTGCACCGCTCTTTGAAAGAGTGGCCCATTCGTCTATCGGTTAGGACGCAAGATTTTCATTCTTGAAAGGGGGGTTCGATTCCCCCATGGGCTACAAGAGGCTGATGAACAATTGGTAAGACATACGTAATATGGCAAATCACAAGTCGTCCATTAAAAGAATCCGGCAGACCGAAGCCAAGCGGCTGCATAACCGTTATTACGCCAAGACAGCCCGTACAGCAGTACGTGCCCTGCGTGCTACGGAAGACAAAGCAACGGCATTGGTACAGTTACCGAAAGTATCATCCATGCTTGACCGTCTGGCTAAGAAGCATATCATACACCGTAACAAGGCAGCCAATCTCAAATCTCAGTTAGCCCTGCACGTAAATAAATTGGCCTGAGGGCTTGCAGGAGTAGGTGAAAGGCTTACCTTTGCACCGGCAAAAGAAGAAACAGGCGAAAATAGCTCAGTTGGTAGAGCATAACCTTGCCAAGGTTAGGGTCGCGGGTTCGAGTCCCGTTTTTCGCTCATGGTTATTACGGCCTTTCCTGCCGAAGGATTTATTCGGAGCGGGAGAGGTCGCTTTCTTTATGTTCCCCTTACTGCTGCCGTCGCTTTCTTTTGCGGAGTAGTTCGGGGAGAGTTGAGAAGTCTTTTTTGAGGAGGATACCGAAGCCTTGGGTAGTACGCGATTGCGTGAGATAACGGTACATGTCGTTGGCGTGATTGTAGGCTTTGAGACGTATCTCACCCATGGGCGAGAGTTTGTATTCGACATCGAATTCACCGACAAGGACGCTTTTACCCAGACTGTAACTGTTGCGATAACCGAAATTACCATTGAAAATCAAACGATTATCGAGCAGTTGGCTGGAGAGGAGCATTTCCATTTCGGTGTCGTCCATACCTTCGTAGGAAGAATGGATATTGGCGCCTATCTGTACCTTGTCGGAGATGGCATTCAAGAGTCCTGATAGCTGCGAGGAGAGCGTAGCTGAGGCTACAGCACTCAGCTCACCCGAGCGTTCGGACATTGAGTAGGACGGGGTGTAGAACTTGTTGAGGGCGATGAGGTAGATAATCTGCCGCGCCATCATATCCTCAGTATTGATAAAACTGCGCACTTGGCGTTCGATTTCGGCGTTGGCACCGGGCAATTCGATGTCGAAGGACAATGCAGGGCGTTGTAAGTCACCCTTGATGACCAGCACACAATTGACGGGCAGGTTGGTACGGTCGGCTTCGACGAGGAGGCCGGGATCCAGATCGCCAATATTGGCCGAGAGGGTATAGACAGCCCGTACATCAAGCGTCGCATCCATAGGATCACCTTGAAAAGCGACGGTACTGCCGTCGCGTATCTTGAAGTTACGGCGGAAGAGCTGTTGCAAGCTAAAGTTATACTCGCCTTCGACGATATTCGCCGTTCCGAACATACGCAGGTCCGAGCGAGGGTTGTACAGCAGATGGATAGCACCGGCGGCATGTCCTCTGAGACGGTCACCCGCCACAGGGTCGAGGACAAGTTCGAGGGTCGCCTCAGGTGTCACATCAAGGAGGATATCGACGAAGATTTCCATCTTCTGTTCGGCGGCCGTTGCGGAACCGGCCGGTTGTTTGGCATCACCCTCTATTGGGGGTGTTTGTTGCTTTTCCATCGATACTTCTACCGCTACCGGCGGAGCGACAGCGGCGGCATGTAGACGTTCGGTAGCGGCGGCGACACCCTCGTCCAGCGAAGGGACGAAACGCAGCAGGCCGTTACCCTCAGTAGGAGTGACGTTCGTGAAATTAAAACCGGCGAAGGAGTGTGCACCGCTACGGAGGTTGATATTGAAGTCCACCCGGCGGTCGTTACCCGAGAGGTAGAGTGTGCCGGCGCCATACATTGAGCCGTATATCATGGGGTTGAGGCGTTCAGAGCAGTTGTAAACCAGAAGCCTGTCGGTAAAAAGGTTCCCGGAGAAGGTATAGTCTTGGAAAAAACGATGACGGAAGGCAAAATCGGCTTGTGCGGTATTACCGTCACGGTCATGCAGAGCGACGTCGTCGAGGAAGATACCCTCATCGTCCATGCGTACGGAATCCGAGAAAACGTATTCGGTACCGAGAAAGTCGAAGCTGATGTGCACATCCTTGACTGCAGCGTTTCCGGCAAGCGAGAGCGCCGAGAAGGGGCCGAAGAGATGCACAGGCCCAGAGGCACGCCCCGAGAAGCCGGATACTGCCGAGCGAAGGAAAGGGCGAAGAAAAGACAGGTTGAGGTCGTTGGCATTGAAATGGAGGGATAGACCGGACTCGGGTTTGACGGGAAAGATATAGCCATTGACGTCCGTCCATGTCGAATCATCCGTATAGATACTGCCCAAAAGGAGTATCCCCCGATGCGCTTCATCCCACTCGCTGTAAAGCTGTAGCTTTCCCAAGGAGCCATCGTTGAGGGAGAAGTTGTCCACCGTAAAGTTGTCGGTCTGCACGATACGGCTGCCATAGGGATCGCGGATGAGGAAAGAGCCGGTGGCTTCTCCGCCGAAACGCAGATTGGGGATGTTCAAAATATCAAAAATGTAGGACAATTCCAACTTGTGCATCTTCAGCAAGAGGACATCGGCAGGGTCGGGTGATATCGTACCGTCGAGACGGAGGTGCAGATCATTGTGTTCGACGGCAAAATGGTCGATATCCACCCGTCCGTTATACACCGAGAATGAGGCCGGCAAGATACGCCACAAGGTATCACTCACGTAAAGACGACTCTCGTCTATCTCGATTTCGGTGCGCAAGCCCTCGTCACGGAAAAAGAACATATTGCCGGAGAGTAAGGCGCCGGAGAAGTTCGTTCTGTCGTTCGCCCAGTTCAAATCGGCATGTACAACATCATCAAAAGCCGATGCCTTGAAACTGAAATAGTTACGTACATCTTTACCAAGAAGCGTGGCACGGGCTGACAAAAGGGCGCGTGCATGAGGGTTTTCACACAGCAGGTATCCGCCTTCCATGGCTGCCTGCCCGACACGAAAGTGCGGTGTGCGCAATTCAAAGCGAAACTGCTCGCCACGACAGAACCCTGACAATTGCGCCGCCTCTAAGACAAAGGGTAGCTGCAAGGCTTTGGCCAGATGCCCCATATCGCCGAGAGTGAAAAGGAAAGAGAAGTTGTCGGCAGTAACGGTAGCCTGTCGAGCGGTAACAACGGCGTTACCGCCGACGGGAGGTGGAAGTAAGGCCGGCAGATACGCTTCCAGCAACCCTTGCAGATGCGGGAGAAGTCCGGTAAAAGAAAAGTCTCCCGTAAGTTCGCCGTTGAGCAAGTCCGAAGAGACGACGAGGCGACGCCCCGTCGGCAGCACAGAAGCCGAGAGCGACAGACGGGACAGGAAGAAAGAGTCCGTCGGCGTCAATAAAGCCATATCGTCTACCCTGAGCGTCCCTGTGACATCATCAAGGTTACGGCCGGAGAAGCCGGCCGAGAGATCGAAAGAGATATCCCCTCCTGCCTCGCCATCGATCGGGAAGCGGCATACTGCTGCCGAGAAACCGACATCTGCAGCCTGCCCCGTTCGACGCAGGGAACCGTCAAATTGTAACAGGCCACCGTCTACGGAAGCCGAGAGAGCGGCATCGAAATCGCCATTACGCCGAAACGTTGCCTTACCGCTGCTGTGCGCTTTGAGACGTTGCGTCACAAGGTGCATATCGCCGTCTACGGTGAGCGCCACGTCGCCGTGGCTACGCCCGAAAGTCAGGTCTGTCTCCAATGCGCCAACGGCAGATGAGAACCGCCCGATGGTACGAATATGCTCGCTCGAACCGGTAACGTCCCCCGCAAAGGATACACGCCCCAAGCGCACCATTGCCGACGGTAACTGCACGCCGCTGCCGCCAAGCCCCGATACGAGCAGGGGAAAACCCTGCGGTGTGACGAAAAGACGGGTGACCACACCGGAAAAACGCATTGAATCCGAGAGGATGTGAGACACGGATAAGTTACCCTCACAACCGGCGTCCCTGCCGATAGTCAGGTGCAGGTCCGCAAGATGAAGTGAGTCCGCCCGCCCCCCCACAGTAGCCGAGAAACGTACCGAATCAGTGAAATGCCGAAAAGCAGGAACGAAAGCATCGATATCTGCCGGACAGAGCACAGACTCCTTTATCACGAGGGACAGTTCGGTGGTATCTATCTGCGCCCGAGAGAGCCATAGTGAAGAGCGAGGTAGACGCAACTCCACATCCTGCACCGAGAGGCCGGAAGCATTGCCGGCGACCATGCCGTGTAAATCTTCCAACCGAAAGCCCCTTCCTTCCGAAAAAGAGAGCGACTCAAGACGCACGCAGAAGGTGTCCGTTCCCAAGACGGTTGCCGAGAGTTTGGCCGCCAAGTCGTAGCACTCCAAGTCCATCGGCGCAAAGCATACACGCCCCTTACGAAGCAGCAGCGAGCGCAATTCAATATCCAAACCGCCGTCGCCGCTACCCTTGAACGCATCGACGACAAACTGTGCGTTAAGCGTTCCTGTGGCCGTGTCACGATCCAGAAAGAGCGCAAAGTCCGACAGACGGATAGCATCCACGACGACCCGGCCGCCGATGAGCGGCAACAGTTGAAAGCGGACGGATAAGTAATCGGCCTTGATGAGCGGCGCATCGTATCGGTCGTTCACGGCCAAGCGTTCGACCCGCAGTCGGGCAGGCCATTCCAAGCGCAAGGCGCCTATCTCGACCGCCGTCCCTAACTTGTCCGCCAGAGCCGAAGAAGTTGCCGAACGCAACCATTCCTGCACAGGAGGCATGAGCAATAGAACTGTCGGTGTCAGATAAACCAGCGCCGGAAAGGCTATAAGGCCTACTACCCCGTGCCTCAGGCCGGTCATGAAGCGCAACCGTTTCATTTGATACGATGAGTAAAGCGTGCCACATTACTGCAACCGTCCATGACCGTTAGTGTCAGTTCGCCTGCCGGCAACCGTTCGCGGCAGACGAGACGAAACTCGCTTAACCGTTCAAAAAGCACGAAACGGCCATCCAATTCAGCCCGATAGGTATTAAGGCCACTCATATCGTCTCGGACAGCGAAAGCCACCAAAGGATTACTGCCTGTGCGGCAGGCCAAAAGCCGTATCTGCGGAGACATCGTATCAGCCGCCAAAGCATAAGCGCCCAATTCACGGATGTCAGCCGTCACACACCGGCCGTCACAGCGGCCGCCGATCCATCGGTAACCACCGTCGGCCAATCGGCGCACAACCCCATAGGCGGCAGGTGGCAACGTATCGGCAGGCGAGAGGAAAAGAGTCAGTTGGCCGGGGCGGTGCAAGGACACCGGCTCATCGTGCAGAAGATGTGTCGGGACCGCCTCGGTGGGTGGAGCGTAACGGAAAGAAATATCATCGTAGAGCGCACCGGCGGGCAAAAAGAGACGGATACCTCTACTCCCGAAACGGTTGTCTACATCGTAACGGAAAAAAGCGTCACAGGCAGGAATGGGAGGTATCGGGCGGCGACGACCTCGAACAGTGAAACGGAAATGGGATGTGTTGCCAAAAGCATCCGAAAGCGTGTAGACGAAACGGTAGTCCCGTTCCTCATTGATACAGACTAACCCTCGCCGTTCGGCATGGACAAAACGCAAAGCGTTATCGGGATCGATGAAAGATTTCATGAAGAAACGTCGGTGTCGCTGCCACTGAGCATAATCGATAAAGGAATTGATGAACCGCGACTCTGAGAAAGCGAAGCGGGAGGCGTCACTGCAAAAGACCTCCACACCGTCTACGGCCAACGAGATACGTTTGACGCCATAGACATGGGACACGCCGTCCATGAAGTCGTTTGCTGCAACGGCCGCCCCGATGTGCCCCCATGCTTCCACTACCGTTCCCGCCTCGTAGAACATCCGCATCATGCGCCTGTCACCTACGACACCTCGGCCTTCGACAGCACGAAGGTAGACTACCCGCACTTGCGGCGGGCGGCTGTCTCGTACGAAAGGACGGTACCACTCCAACGGATCCATGACCTCTTCCGTCTCGCTATCCCGCAGTTCAAAATGCAGATGAGGGCCGGAAGAGCTTCCGGTATTCCCACTCCAAGCGATGACCTCTCCTGCGGTAACGGGCAAAGCGCCTTCAGGCACGGCAAAATCTACAGCAAAACGTTCTTCTTCGTATTGCCTGCGGCGCACGGTATCGGCAATGTGCGGGGCAAAGCGTTGCAAATGAGCATAGACCGTAGTCGTACCATCCGGATGACTGACATAGAGGGCGTTACCGTAACCGGTATGGCTCACCGAGATACGCGCTACGAAGCCTGCCTTAGCTGCGCAGACCGGCAAGCCTTCTCTGCCCCCTGTCTTGAAATCGACACCGGAATGGAAATGGTTGTTCCTCAACTCGGCGAAGTTGCCACTGAGCAAGACCTTTCCATCGGGGAGCGTTACAGGCAGTACGGGCAACGCAACCGACGGCCTAACCGCATTATCGGCCGGCGGCGTGGTATCGCCTTGCACCGGAGCGATGGCGAGTAACGCAACGAGGATAGGGATAGCTGTCACTACTCAAAGTGGTTGAGTACCGAAAAGCCCCCATCCTTAATGTGAGCTTCTTTCTGCATGAGATGGAGATCGCTCAGTACCATATCCTCGATAAGGGCGTCAAGACTGTAGGTCGGCTGCCAGCCCAGAACGGTATGTGCCTTTGAAGCATCGCCAATGAGCAACTCGACTTCCGTAGGACGGAAATACTGCGGATCAACCCCGACAAGCTCATCGCCACAACGCTTTCGGATACCTGCCAGATATTTCTCGCCGACCAACTCTGCGAAACGGTTCTCGTCGAGGCTGTCAAGGACGCCGACTTCATCTATTCCGCTACTATGGAAACGCACGGAGAGACCGATGAGAGCGAAAGCGCGGGCAATGAAGTCGCGTATCGCAGTAGTTACGCCTGTGGCGATGACGTAGTCGGAGGGTATCTGCTGCTGAAGGATGGCGTGCATGGCACGGACATAGTCTTTGGCATGTCCCCAGTCGCGTTGCGAGGAGAGGTTGCCCATGAAGACCTTGTCCTGCATCCCCAAGGCGATACGTGCCACAGCGAGCGTAACCTTACGGGTCACGAACGTTTCCCCCCGCAAGGGTGACTCATGATTGAAAAGGATACCGTTAGAAGCGTGCAGACCGTAAGCCTCACGGTAGTTCACCGTTATCCAATAAGCGTAAAGCTTCGCCACCGCATAGGGGCTGCGAGGATAGAAAGGCGTCGATTCCCGTTGTGGCACTTCTTGCACCAAGCCGTAGAGTTCCGAGGTGGAAGCCTGATAGATGCGCACCTTGTCCACCATGCGTAACAGGCGGACAGCCTCAAGGATCCTGAGTGTCCCCAATCCGTCGGTATTGGCGGTATACTCGGGAGTATCGAAGCTCACCTTGACGTGGCTCATGGCCGCCAGATTGTATATCTCGTCAGGTTGTACCTCCTCAATGATACGGGTGAGGTTCATACTGTCGGTCAGGTCACCATAATGGAGGATAAGATTACGGCCTTGCACGTGAGGATCTTGGTAGAGATGGTCTATTCTGCCTGTATTGAACAATGACGAGCGGCGTTTGATGCCGTGTACCTGATAACCTTTTTTGATGAGATATTCGGAGAGATAGGCGCCATCCTGCCCCGTAACGCCGGTAATTAAAGCTACTTTCATCGTTTGCTTTTCCTTATTTTGCCCTGCGAAAGTACGATTTCTTTGGAGAGGGGAGTTGTATAATCAAGGGGAAAGTATACCTTTGCACCGATTTCCCTAAAAGGGGCAGGACAAGTGCGGGCGGTGGCGTCCGCCGCCTCCGGGGACAAACCGTATAAATATCAAAACACAATGTTTGTGATTGCGGAAATTAACGGGCAGCAGTTTAAGGTGGAGCAGGGGAAACGATTCTTCGTGCAGCATCTGGCGGCGGCCGAAAGCGGAGCCGTGACAGAGTTCGAGAAGATACTGCTCGTGGACAAAGACGGTGAGGTAACAGTAGGTACCCCGACGGTAGAAGGGGCGAAAGTGATAGTGGAAGTCGTTTCTCCATTGGTGAAAGGCGATAAAGTGCTCATTTTCCACAAGAAACGCCGCAAAGGACACCGTAAACTCAAAGGACATCGGCAGCAGTTCACGGAGGTATTGGTCAAAGAGATTGTGGCATAACGGGAATTGCTTTCATTTGAATTAGAGAACAAACAGATATGGCACACAAAAAGGGAGTCGGTAGTTCAAAGAACGGCCGTGAGTCGGCAAGCAAACGTTTGGGAGTAAAACTCTTCGGTGGACAGTACGCTAAGGCGGGGAACATCATCGTACGCCAGCGGGGAACCGTACACCACCCGGGCGAGAACGTTGGAATCGGGCGTGACCATACGCTCTTTGCTCTGGCCGACGGTATTGTAACATTCCGCAAGGGCAAAGGCGACAAGTCTTATGTTTCCATACAAGGGGGACTTCCCAACTGAGAAATTCGCCGCCCTCGCAACACCCTTCTATTACTACGATACCGCCTTGTTACGCCGTACTGTGGAAACGGCAGCGGCAGCGGCGGGAAGGTATGGTTACAGGATACATTTTGCCGTAAAGGCCAACGCCAACGCCCGATTGTTGCGATTAATAGCGGAGAGCGGCTTCGGCGCCGACTGCGTGAGCGGCGGTGAAGTGCGGGCGGCGCTTTCGGCAGGGTTCCGGCCGGAAAGTATAGTCTTCGCCGGCGTGGGGAAAGCCGATTGGGAGATAGACTTGGGGCTGACGGAAGGTATTTTCTGCTTTAATGTGGAGTCTGCGGCCGAACTTGCAGTCATCAACGCCCTTGCCGCCGCTAAGGGCAAACGAGCTGACGTAGCTCTGCGCATTAACCCCGACGTCGATGCGCATACCCACGCCAAAATAACGACCGGAAAGCGAGAAAACAAGTTCGGCATTAACCTGTCCCTGTTGCCGGGCGTACTCGAAGAGATGAAGGGCATGAAACACGTCCGCCTCACAGGGATACACAGCCACATCGGGTCGCAGATAACCGACATGTCGCCTTTCCGTGATTTGGCGGTACGCCTCAACGAGGTACAGGACATCATTGAAGCGCAAGGCGTCGAAGTACGACATATTAACGTAGGCGGCGGGCTTGGCGTAGAGTACTACCACCCGAACCATATCCCCGTCCCCGCTTTCGACGACTACTTCGCCGCTTTCCATAAGTTGTTGCGTCTTCGCCCGGGGCAAGAGGTGCATTTTGAGCCGGGACGATCCATCGTTGCCCAATGCGGCAGCCTCATCTCGCGCACGTTGTACGTCAAAAAGGGCGAAGTGAAGCAGTTCGCTATCATGGATGCCGGATTTACCGACCTGTTGCGTCCTGCAATGTACGATGCCTATCACCGCATAGAGAACCTGAGCAGCAATGAGAAGGAGGAGGACTACGACGTAGTGGGACCGATATGCGAATCGTCGGACGTTTTCGGCCAAGACGTCCGTCTCAACGGCGTACGGCGCGGCGACCTGCTGGCTTTCCGTTCGGCGGGGGCCTACGGTGAAGTCATGGCCTCGCAATACAACTGCCGTCAGTTGCCGATGGCCTATTTCTCCGACGAGTTGCGATAAACAGAGAACAGGAATGGATAGCACGCTGCCGATGGTGTACGTACTGATAGGTGTGACGACGGGGTTATTCGTCGTCCAGTCAGGGTATTGGTTGTTGATGTACGCCCGTCCGTTGCGTAAACCCTATCGAAAGACGCCCAAAGGACAGAAAGAAAAGGCGCATACGCCTCCCGTTTCGGTGGTGCTCTATGCCGGACACGATACCGAGAAACTGCAAGACCAGTTGCTCGCCCTTTTGGGGCAGGATTATCCGTGTTACGAGGTGGTAGTCGTCACCGACAACGCTTCCGATGAAAGTGAAGGCGCTCTGAAAATCCTTGAGAAAACGCACGCCAACTTCTACCACACCTACATCCCCGAAGGAGCCAAATACGTCAGCCGTAAAAAGTTAGCCCTGACGATAGGCATCAAGGCAGCCAAACACGATATCCTGCTCTTTACCGAAGCGCATTGTCTTCCGGTGAGCAAGAAGTGGATAGCGTCGTTCTCTCAGGCCTACTTGCCGGAAACCGAAATCGTGCAAGGATTGTGCGCCTATCGGTATACGGAAGGCTTCATGCACCGTTTCATCGCCTACGACAACCTTTTAGACGGAATGCAATGCCTCTCCGCCACATTGGCGCGTCACCCTTTTACCGGCAGCGGCCGTAACTTATCATACCGTAAATCGCTGTTTTTCAACAAGAAAGGGTACTATCAGTCACTCGCCCTGCACGATGGAGACGATGATCTCTTCGTCAATGAGTCGGCTACACCCCGCAATACCCGTATCGTCTACTCCCCCGAGAGCGTGACGGAGATGCCTCCGGTACAGCAGTTCGAGCAATGGATGGAGGGGAAGTTCGCCCACGCCGTAACGCGGCGGCGTTACAAAGGAGGAATGCCCCTCCTCTTCCGCATGGAGACGCTGTCGTATTTCCTCTTCTTTGGCCTGGGGATAGCGACGATCATCGCCGGCGTAACCGACGAGTGGGGGCTGAGTATCGCCGCAGGAGTGCTCATCCTCGTAAGGCATATTGTCAAGGCGGTAATTCTCCACAAAGCCTCTGCCCTCTTCCACCAGAAACCGGTCACGGCGTGGCTCTTCGTATTGGAGTTCATTCACCCGCTGTGCGAAGCGTATATCTACGTGAGACAACTCTTTCGTCACAAGCGGGAATACACTTTCCGCCTCAAATAAGTCCAAGCCCGGCTAAGGTCAGCTCAACATGCGGGACAGTTCGCCAAGGGATATTTTCCCTTCGTAGATGGCCTTGCCGACAATAACGGCAGGGATACCGGCTTCATCAAGGCGACGGATATCCTCCACCGAGCCGACCCCTCCGCTGGCGATGAGACGAACGGTAGATACGGCCGCTTGTATCCGGCAATACAACTCAATGGCAGGGCCTTGCAACATCCCGTCACAACCGATATCGGTACAGATAACGGTACGGATACCCTTTTGAACATAATCGCTGATAAAGGGAACGACCTCCGACTCCGTCGTCTCCTGCCATCCGACAACGGCGATACGGCCATCTCTGGCATCGGCGCCGAGAATGATACGGTCATTGCCGAAACGTTCGAGCCACCCCAGAAAAATGTCGGGACATTTCACGGCGATACTCCCACCGGTGACCATCTTCGCTCCGGAAGCAAAGGCGATGTCAATATCGGCATCCCCTTTGAGGCCTCCACCGAAGTCTATCCGCAAAGACGTCGCTGTGGCAAGCTTTTCCAATACATGGTGATTGACGATATGCCCTTGGCGCGCTCCATCAAGGTCTACCACGTGGAGGCGTTTCACGCCACAGTCTTCAAAACGGCGAGCCACGTCTAAGGGATCTTCGCTGTAAACTTTCTTCGTCCGATAATCGCCCTTAGCCAGACGAACGCATTTGCCGTCGATGATGTCGATGGCGGGAATGATCTCTATCACAGATTCAGGAAGTTACGTAAAACGGTTTCGCCGACGGATCCACTCTTTTCGGGATGGAACTGCGTAGCATGGAAATTATCTTTGCAGAGGGCGGCGCTGAAAGGTTGCGTATAACCGGTGGTAGCCACCGTAGAGGCATTCACCGGAACGTAATAGCTGTGGACGAAATAGACGAAAGCATTCTCTAACGAGGGGGGGAAAAGTGCGCCGGAAACATCGCAGAGGGTGTTCCAACCCATGTGGGGGATTTTGTCTTCGTGCCGATAAGAGACGAAACGCTTCACTTCGGCGTCAAAGACACCCATACAAGCCGTATCGCCCTCTTCCGAGTGTCGGCACAGGAGTTGCATACCGATGCAGATACCCAATACCGGCTGCTGCAAGCTGCGAATAAGAACATCCAGACGATGCTCACGAAGATATGCCATGGTGGTGTTCGCCTCTCCCACACCGGGGAAGATGACCTTGTCCGCCCGACGGAGAGAAACCTCGTCATCCGTGATACGTGCAGTGACTCCCAGACGTTTGAGGGCATAATCCACCGAGCAGATGTTACCGGCGTTGTACTTGACGATAGCTATGTCCATATCTTCTCGTTTTTACCGGTTGACCGTTACTAATAGGCGTTACGCTCCCCGTTGAACATATTCAGGATAGTGACGAAGATGATTTTCATATCAAGGAAAAAAGACCAGTTCTCGATGTACCAGACATCTCGCTTGACACGGCCTTCCATCTGTTCGAGGGTGCGTGTCTCGCCACGGTAACCGGTGACCTGCGCCCAGCCGGTAACGCCGGGTTTGACGAGATGGCGTACCATATACTTGTCAATAATGGCGGAATACTGCTCCGTGTGTTTGAGCATATGCGGGCGCGGTCCGACGACGGACATCTCGCCGAGGAAGACGTTGAGAAACTGAGGGTATTCATCGAGATTGGTACGGCGCAAGAAATCGCCGATACGCGTCTTACGGGGATCATCTCGGCAAGCTTGCAAGTTGTCGGCCTCCATATTGACCCACATGGTACGGAACTTACGGCAATAGAACGGCTTACCGTATATCCCCGTCCGTTTCTGTCCGAAAATCACAGGACCGGGAGAACTCAGTTTTATCAACCCTCCTATCATGAGGTACAGGAAAGGGTACAGCATCAATGCCAGCGTAGAGAAAAGGATATCGAAAGACCGTTTCAGGAAGCGGTTATGGACGGCTTGTAAAGGTTCTCGACGCAGAGTGAGGAGGGGAACGGACTCCATTATATCGAGGACAAGACTTTTTTTGACATAACGATACAATTCGGGGACGATATAAAAACGGATGAGCCGTTTCTCGGCAAAGTTCATCATACGGAGCATTTTCTCGTCCTGCGTACCGGGAAGGGTGCAGTATATCTCGTCCACACCATGACGGAGGGCATAGGCCTCCACTTCGTGGGTCATACCGAGATAGTTCGGCAGGGCGTCACGCAAGGCGAGGTTATCGTCGAAGAAGCCCAGTATGTTGAAGCCGTAACTCAAATCATTCTTCATCACCCGATAAAGCTCCATACCGTTTTTACCCGCCCCTACGATAATGACACGCTTGAAATTGTAACCCTTACGGCGGTACCATTTCAGACATATCCTCACCAACACACGCCACAAGGTGAATCCGAAGGGTAAAACGACACAATAAGCGACCGGTAACAAGGTAATCTCCCCTCCTTCTTCCTTACGGAGGAACATCAGGCTCGCAGACAGGAAAAGGATTAATACGGCGGAGAGCAGGAAAGAACGCTGCACGATTTTGTCTAGGAAGACCACTGAGGCGTGCAGGCGTATAGGCACCAGATAGAGGGCAAAGAAATAACTGAAACTGAGTATCAGGAGCATTTTTCGCAACTCGCCGGGTTCACCTGCCGCCCAACTGCTGCCGGCCGTGAACCGGAGGACAGCAAAAAAGAGGGCGTTCACCACAAGGAGATCGCCCACTCCCACCATCCACTGTACCCAGCTGTACTGTTTCCTGCCTGCCTCCATTCCGATGCTACAGAGCCGCACCGACGGCGTGAACGCCGAAGGTGCGGCCTGACAACAATATCAACTCAGATATGAACCTTCCGCTTATTTCGTAACACTGATGATGACGACGCGGTTCCAGTTGTTTTGGGTATAGGGTTGCTCATCGCCACCCTTCCACTCAACGGTAATGAGACTGCGTGGGACAGAGAACTTGTCGGCAAGGATATCGGCAACAGCCTTGGCGCGTTTCTCGGAAAGGAGGGTATTGTACTTGGCGCTGCCTGTCTTACGGTCGGCAAAGCCGGTGACGGTGATCGCTGTATTGTGCTTCGTGACAAACTCGGCAAGGGTGAAGAGAGCAGTGTGCTGATTGGATTCCACAACCGAATTGTTGAAGCGGAAATAGATGACTTGGTCGGCGCCCTTGTAGGTGGTGGGTTGGGCGGCAGCGGGCGGACATTCAGGGCAAGAAACGGGACGCTTACGTAACTCTTTATTATCGTTCCTAAGATCGTTGTTTTCTTCGCGCAGGGTATTGATCCTGTCGTTCATGTCCTTCAACTGTGCGTAGTCTTTCGGTTCAAGCACTTGGAAAGTCGGCTTGCCGAACTCCCACGTCAAGCCCACCGTCCCCTGAATAAGGGCATCGGAAAGTTGCTTGCCGGCCATGCGGTTGAACGTCTCGTTCATGAGCGAGCCTTGTACTTCGACGTTGAGGTCAAGGCGTTGGGTAAGGCGGAAAGCCGTCAGGATACCGGCGTTCAACGTCGGAGATTCCGAACGGGGGAACTCACCGTCATCCGATATGGTAATAGCATAGCCATCATTTCTCACTATCTGCGGGTCAAAGCCTTCGGGAGCCGCTACGCGGAACCGTTGGGTATAACCCAGCCCCAACCATGGGATAAGACGGAAAAGGCGTTTCTCGTTGTATGGCGCCCAAAGATTGGTCACGTCAAGAAGAATATCGGCATGTGCAGCCGCGAATGTCCCCCCTTGGGTGTATTCTCCTTCCAAGTCCAGCGGAGAAACCACTTGGCCGCCCAATGCCTGAACACGGAAAGCGAGGTAGGGGTTGAACCATTTCCCAAAAGAAAGTTGGGGGATGATACTGTACTGATTCAACAAGCCTGCCTCCATGCTGCGGTCGCCATAGAAAAGATTGACGCCTCCGGCAAGAGAAACGAACCAATTGTCTCCCGCCTTGTTGTGCAGGAAATGGGTTTTGTAACCCACATTCGTACTGTAACCGTCGAACGGAACAAACTCCTGAGCGGCGGCATAACCGGCGATCCCTGCAAAGAGCACGGGAAGAAGCACTTTATTTGCCTTCATTTCCTTATCCTAATTATTATAAGTTTACACAACGCCGCAAAGATAGGTTATTTTTCTGTTTCGTGCACCATCTGAAAGACAAAAAGTTTTTACAAAAGCGAGACGGCGGCAGTTCGATGTTTTCGTACCTTTGCACAAGCAACGGAAAAACAGGAAAAATTAGTCTATGGAAACAGGAAGTATAAGGGTTTGGGGGATAGCGGCGCTGCTGTGTGGAGGGTTGTGCGGTTGCGAGAATCACTTTATCTCCGACGCCGCCGAACGGGCAACGGTAGAAAATGACCTGATGGCCAAGAGAGAGGCTATGCCGCACGGCGACCTGTTCCGCATCTTCGAACAGGAACTGACGACAGAAGAGCGGGAAGCTTTGGCTTTCCTCTATGCTTACATGCCGATAGGGGACATCACCGATTATGACGGAGCGTTCTACCTTGCCAACGTGCAATCCGCTCTTCGGGTGCGGAAGGAGATGCCCTGGGGGCGCACGATCCCCGAAAAGATCTTCCGCCACTTCGTGCTCCCCGTCCGCGTCAATAATGAAGCGTTGGACAGCAGCCGTATCGTCTTCTACAAGGAGCTGAGGGACAGAGTAAAAAAGCTCACGGCACGGGAAGCGGTATTGGAAGTGAATCACTGGTGTCACGAAAAGGTGATATACGCACCTTCGGATGCGCGCACGAGTAGCGCTCTGGCGAGTGTGCGGACGGCTTTCGGCCGTTGCGGGGAAGAATCGACCTTCGCCGTGGCAGCCCTGCGGGCGGTGGGAATACCGGCGCGGCAGGTGTACACCCCCCGTTGGGCGCATACGGATGACAACCACGCATGGGTAGAGGCTTGGGTGGATGGGGAATGGGTGTTCATGGGGGCTTGCGAGCCGGAACCGGTACTCAATCTGGGGTGGTTCAACGCTCCGGCAAGCAGGGGGATGCTGATGCACACCAAAGTCTTCGGTCGTTACGAAGGGACGGAAGAGGTGATGGAACGGACGGCAGCCTACACGGAAGTGAACGTGACAAGCAATTATGCCGCCACGGCAAAGGCGACGGTGACGGTGAGGGATGCTGAGGGAGGTCATCCCGTGCCGGGCGCCAAGGTGGAGTTTCGGTTATATAACTATGCGGAGTTCTTCCCCGTAGCGACGAAAATATGTGACTCGGTGGGGCGATGCGAACTGACGGCCGGCAAAGGCGATATGTTACTTTGGGCAACTCACGGCGACAAGTACGGCTTCGCCCGCCTGTCTTTCGGGAGCGAACAGGAGAAAGTCGTCGTTCTTGACCGGCAAGCGGGGAACGTAGAGACGATAGACCTTGACCTGACGCCACCGACCGAAGGAGCGGCTGCCGTAACGGTAACGGCCGAACAGCGGGAAGAAAACAGTCGCCGACTTCGGGAAGAAGACGCTATCCGTAACGCTTACACAGCAGGATTTTTCACACGGGAACAAGCGGATACGCTGGCTGCGGAGTTGGGAACGGATAAGGAATTGACGGCGAAATACATGCTTGCTGCGCGGGGAAACTACGGAGAGATTGAACGTTTCCTGCGGGAAACGGCGCCGGAGAAACGCCTGCGGGCTATGGCGCTACTGGGAGTTATCTCGGCGAAAGACCTGCGCGATACGCCCGCCGAGACGTTGCGAGACCATACGGAACATGTCGGATTCGGCACGGAACGGGGACTTGCACCGGAGATAGAAACGAGGTATGTACTCAACCCGCGAGTGGGTAATGAGTTGCTGACGCCCTACAAGGGACTGTTACGGGAAGCGTTTGCGGGACTTGCGGAAACGGGCTTTCAACCCGAAGCGTTTGCAGAAAACCCGTTGTTGTTGGCACAATGGACGGCGAAACACATAACGGTGAAGAATGAGTTGAGTCCGCAACGGATACCGATGTCGCCTTACGGAACGTTGCGGGCGCGGGTGGCGGACGAGCTTTCCCGCAATACTTTCTTCGTCGCTGCGGCACGGACGTTGGGAACACCGGCGCGGTTTGATCCGCTGACACGCAAGGTACAGGCTTTCGATGTAAAAAGCGGCGAATGGGTCTATATCGACTTCGACGAAGACGGCCGGCAACCGGCAGCCGGACAGGGTGCATTGCGGGTGACCTTCTCGATGGGAAGCGTGGTAGACGACCCCAAATACGGCACACATTTCACCATAGCGCGCGTGCATCCCAACGGCCGTCTGCAAACGCTCCACATGCGACACGGCACATGGAGCGGGCTGCTGAAAGCGCCTTTCCCGTTGGAAGAGGGAGCTTACCTCATGGTCGCAGGCACACGGCTGTCTGACGGCAAGGTATTGGCACGGATGACTTTCTTCAACATAACGGCAGATAAGACGACGACGATTCCGCTGTCGCTACGCGAGAGCGCCGAAGGAGTTGCCGTCATCGGAGAGTTTAATTCGGAAAACTCCTACTTACCCATAGGGAGTACGGAGGCGGCCTCCATATTGTCGGTAACGGGAAGGGGATACTTCGTGGTAGGGCTGCTTGGCGTGGGGCAGGAGCCGACAAACCATGCCTTGCGCGACCTCGCCGCCGTCAAGACACAGTTGGAGGCTTGGGGGCGTCCCCTGTTACTCCTCTTTACCGACGGAAACGCAGCAGGGCATTTCGATGCGAACGAGTTCGGCGACTTGCCGAGCGCCGTGCATTACGGGATAGACACGGACGGGGCGATTCGCAAAGAAATCGTCGAATCCATGAAACTTACCTCGCCCACGGCGTTGCCCGTATTTATCATCGCCGACACGTTCAACCGCGTGCTCTTCGTCTCGCAGGGTTACACCATCGGACTGGGCGAACAGCTGCTTGCCACCATCCGCAAACTGTAACCCTCCTACCCCACTACAAAACGTAGGAGAGGCCGAGAGCCGAGTAGACGTTGTACATCTTGTAAGGGATACCTTTGAAGCTGTCGGGCAGGACGGGGCGCAATCCCCACGAAAGTTGTCCGCGAGCGGAGAGGCGGGCGGAGAGACTGCGGTTGGCGGAAGCGATGAGGCCGAAGTCGCTACGGCGCAGGCGGTCGGAGAAATCGAACGTGGCATGGTCTACGCTGATGCGTTCACCTGTGGGGCCGCCGTTGCGGATATAGCCGTCGGAAGCCGTCCCGCGAAAGACGGCGCTCACGAGCAGGGCAGCATAGCCGCCGCAACGGAACGTCCAATGCCCCTCATCGGGACGCCATGCGGCGCAGAGGGGGATGACAAGATAAACGCCGCCCATCTCGGTAGTGTTCTCTCCGGAAAAGGTACCGCTGAACCGTCCGGACTGCTCGCCTTCGCCCACTTCGATGCTTGTCTGCCAATACTTCACTCCGGCAGTAGCCCTCATTCCTTTGCGCTCAATGGCCAGACCCAAAGATAATCCCCTATCGGGTTTCACCCAATGCGTAGCCTGTAAGGCCAGCGTACCGGAAAGGCCGGGACTCCATGAACCCAACTCCCGTACTTCGGGAGGGAGGGGGAGGGGGAGGGTCGCCCCCATGTCGAAACCGGCAAAGAGTTCGCATTCCGGTGCAAGCGACGTTTTCTGCGCCGTAACCGAGAAATGACAACAAAGGGCGAAGATGACGATACAGGTGTGTTTCATGACTGATGAACGGAGGTTTCTACTCATGAGTGACAATCTCTACCCCATCGACCCGCAGGCGACTGCCGATGATACCCTCGTAGAGGTCACCCTTAGCGCTGGAAGAGAAGATAAGGGCTATCTTGTATTCTTTGTTTTCAAAATCCAAAGGTTCGTCGGAACGGTAGACGAAAGGGATGTCGAAAGGTACATACGTGTCATCCGGAGAGCCGGCGCGGTCGGCATCGGGGAGCTGAGCAATGGCAATGATATTGGGGTGGGTCGTGTTGTTCGTGCCGTCAAGCATACCGCCGGGCAAGTTTTCGTCTACACGGAAGAATATCGCCTGTATGGTACAGGTGTCTCGCCGTTCGGTAGCGACACCCTGAGCGGTAATGTAGTCTCCATCGCCGGGACGGTAATTGTAATAACCGCACAAACGCAGCGGTTTCTCGGAAAAAGGTTGTCCGAAACGGGTAGATTTCAAGGGATTACTCGTCGCTGTTAACATATTCATGACACCGGTAAAAAGGGATCCGGCAGTGATGGGAACATCGAGGGATAACATTTTCCCCGGGCCTGC
>JAITAD010000041.1 GCA_031284275.1 Tannerellaceae bacterium | reverse complement strand
TGAAGACAACCGCTGATACCCTCTCGACAGTCTTGCATCTCGCCGACGGGACGACAGCCATGTCGCTCTACGATGACACGCCGGCAACCGAAGCCGATGTCGTCACCGCCGTTACGCGCCTTGCCGCCGTCTTTCCCGCGCCGCATCCGCAGTTCTACAACCTTCTGTCCGAGCGCATAGTTGCCTCCAGCATGAATGCTGAACAGCTCAAAGACGCCGTCAATAACCTCATCGACAATCACCCTTACCGCGAGTTTCGCATCGCTGAACTCCTCGCACACGACAACACCGTCAGGCTCTACACCTATCGCGAAGTCTGTACGCTTGTGACGGAGGGTAAAGCTGATTTCAGCGAGTTCCGGGTTGAAGAGATTGACGGTGTTCCCTATCGCATCAAACTCTCTGAACTTGCGCAGAAAACAGCTAAAAACAAGATGAGATGAAGCAAAAGATAGTCAAACGCGAAGCAGCGGAATGTGACGCTTACTTTGCCAGCGTAAGAATCGGAGCAGCTATCCATGTTCGTAAATCAATTCGCTACCCTGAACCGCTTGACCTCTCCCTCTTCGGCCTCGCTCATGCCCCGCAATCATTCGTCTACGTCTATCCCCATACGATATGAACCACCTTAGCAATATCAATGCCCGACTATCCCTCGTACAAGTGGCGGAGAAGTCATTACATATCTCTATCGCCCTTTGTACAATCTCAGAACGTGCGATATTCACTGATTTGAGCATGATAGAAGACATGTACGACTTCGCACGGCAACAGTTTCCCGTGACGAAATACAGAAACACTGCATTTGTCCTTGTCATCGTCTCTCTCTATGACCCATGCGCCTTGACGGGGAAGAGGGCAAAAAAAGGACTGCGGGATGTTTTGACCAAGGTGACAGGACGGAAGGCGCCGTCAGCCATTTCCATGGAGGTGAAAAAAGCCACGTTCTTTTACGCTAAGTATAAAGACTTCGCCGAAGAAGTAACACGGCTAAACGATGTCATTCTCGCACGCTTCTATCCGTCCTCTCCACCGAAAGAAGATTTGTCACCACTCATCGCAAATACTTGATTACTAAATCGAGTTGTAATCCCAATCCGCATCACGTCCTCCCCTCTATCTCTTCTTTGCATTTTAATTTTTATCTCTCCCTACCCTCCTTCTCCCCTTTCGTTCTTCCTCTCTCACATTCCTTTCATATTTTCTCCTCCTCATTTCCTCTTATTTCTCCATCCCCCCTCAAACCTTTCCGCTCCTTGTTCTCTTAGTCCCCTCTTCCCTTCTTTTCTCCCTTCCTTATCCTTTCCCTCCTCCTTCCGTTTCTCTCACATCCCTCATACCCCTCCTTGTCCTCTACTACTCCTCTTTCCTCTAACCTTCTTCCTCTCCATCCCCTCTCATCTCTATCTCTTCCTTAACGTTTTTATCTTTGCTCTCCTTTACCCTCTTTCTCAACCTTTTTTATCTACCTATCCTCTCCTCATCCTCTCATTCTCCTATTCTTTCTCTCCTTTTGTTCTTTCTAATAGCATCCCTTCATATTTTCTCTTCCTTATTTCCCATCCTCTCTCCTCAAATCTTTTCCCTCATCTATCCGCTCCTTTTCTCTATAGTTCCTTCTCATCCTCATCCCCCTTATTTTTGTCCTTTCCTCAAACCTTTTTTCAGTCCCTCATTATCCCCTCAATCCTTCCTGTCTCCCTTTCTCTAACATTCCTCCTTTCCTTCCTATCCGCTCATCTTCCTCTCCTCTCCTCCAACCTTCCCCTCTTTTCCTCCTCTTTTTTCTACGTCTCTCCTGAGCAGGAAACAGATAGATTATTTACAAAATAAAACCTTAAACCATATTCGTTTTGAATATAAAGCAATTAGGTTGTCAAATTATATTCCTACCTTTGCGGCGTTTTTTCGACCACCTAATTGGATTGGAATGGGAAAAGGGATTTGGATGCATTGGATGGCCGGATTGGTTTGCGTGTTCGTGTATGCAGAAGCGCTCTCCGCCCAGCAGCGGGTAAGGGACGTGGAGTTGGAGCGTGATTTGGAAGAAGAGGTTGAGCGGGCTGATGGAAAGGCCTCCGGTGTCGAAGGGGAAGATTTTTTTGCTATGGACGCTATCCCCGCTGCGGGGATACTTACCGATGACCATCTCCCTATCGGCGAAGGAACGGATGCCAGGATTGACAGCCTGATGCGTTCCCGTTTCGCCCGTTACTTTGCAGAAACGGACGTGCATTGTACCGAAAACGGTGTCAGCCTCATTTTCCCCGACTCCGTCTACCGCCGGAGATTGGAGAGCCTGCATCAGGTGATACCGATGAGTTACAACGAAACCGTCAGGCGTTACATCGATTTCTACGCCGGCAAACGGGGAGAACTCGTCCGCTACATGTTGGGCGCTGCAAACTACTATTTCCCCATCATAGAGCCGATACTTGAACGTTACGGCCTGCCCCAGGAGTTGAAATACCTGCCCATCGTCGAAAGCGCCCTGAATCCCCTTGCCGTTTCGCGCGTCGGGGCAGGAGGCTTCTGGCAGTTCATGCTCTCCACGGGGAAAGTCTACGGTCTGGAGATAAACAGCCTCGTGGACGAACGTTGCGACCCCGTGAAGTCCACCGAAGCCGCCTGTCGCTATTTCAAAGATATGTACGACATGTATGGCGACTGGCATCTGGCGTTAGCTTCTTTCAACTGCGGATCCGGTAACCTGCACAAAGCCATCCGCCGTTCCGGCGGAAAGAAAGACTTCTGGGAAATCTACCCCTTCCTCCCTCGGGAAACCCGCGCCTACGTCCCCCTCTTCATCGCCGCCAACTACATCATGAATTACTATGAATCCCACAACATCTGCCCCGTCAAGGCAGGCCTGCCTTTGGCGACGGATACTGTGATGGTAACCAAGATGCTGCATTTCGAGCAGGTCACCGACCTCCTGAAAGTGGACATCGAGCTGATACGTATGCTCAACCCCCAGTACCGGCGCGACATCGTGCCTGGTAACATCCATCCCTCGGCACTCCGTCTGCCGGCCGTCACGGCATATTCCTTCGTGGATATAGAAGACAGCATCTATACCCACCGCATGGAAGAACTGCTTGCCCTGTGCATCCCCTTGAACGTCTTGGAAGCCAACAAGTCGGCCGTGCGAGAAAAGATCGTCCATACGGCCAAAGCAGGAGAGAACCTGCACCTTATCGGTAACCGCTATGGTGTTTCCGCCCGGGATATCCGCCGATGGAACGAGTTGAGCAGTAACCGTGTCGCCGCAGGAAAACGACTGACGCTCTATGTCAATAACGGAGGAGTCCGGTTCGCCCGACAAGGTGTACAGCCTGCCGTTTCCGCACCGGCAGTCGGCGCCGGCAAGGTTGTCCACACCCCATCTTCCGGCGGACGCACTTATACCGTGCAGTCCGGCGACAGCCTCTATTCCATCTCCCGTAAATATCCCGGACTGACCGTCACCTCCCTGCAACGTGCCAATAACCTCAACAACTCCCGCCTCTACCCGGGGCAAAAACTCCATATTCCTGCCTCTTGAAATAAAACATGTTCCGGCTTCATCAGTTGAAGGTATTGCTTACTTTTGTACGCTCAGTTGTTACGATGAGGAAGGTCTTCTTTGCATTGGCCGCCGTTGTCCTGCTTTCCGCTTGTGGAGAGTACAATAAGGTGTTGAAAAGCTCGGATTCGGAGTATAAGTACTCCTATGCGAAGAAGTATTACAATGCCGGACAGTACGCCAAAGCGGTATCCCTCTTGGAAGAGCTGTATACCGTCTTCAAAGGATCGGCCAACGCCGAAGAATCGCTCTACCTGCTGGCGCAGTCCTATTACGGGATGCAAGACTATCAGGCCGCCTCGCAGTATTTCGGCACCTGCTACAACACCTACCCCAACGGAGAGTTTGCCGAGTTGTCCCGTTACTATTCGGCTTACGGGCTGTACCTTGATTCGGCGGACCCCCGACTGGATCAATCCCAGACCTACAAAGCCATCGAACAGTTGCAACTCTATCTGGAATACTATCCGCAGAGCGAGCGGGCGAAGTCGGTACAAAACCTGCTGTTCGAGTTGCAGGAAAAGTTGGCTTACAAAGAGTTGCTGGCCACGCGCCTGTACTACAATCTGGGCACTTACATGGGCAATAATTACCTCTCCTGCGTTATAACAGCACGGAATGCCCTCAAAAACTATCCTTACACCCAATATCGGGAAGAGTTCCTTTACTGTATCATCCGGTCCAAGTATGAATTGGCGCTCGTCAGTGTAGACGAACTCCTGCAAAGTCGCTATCGGGAGGTGGTAGACGAATATTACAATTATATCAATGAGTTCCCTGAAGGGAAATACCTCCGGCAGGTACAGCGTTTCTACGACCATGTTTCCCGACACATCGCCGGCAACTATTAAAACAAATACAAACCTCAATACCGATAGACGATGGATTACAAACGATTGAACGCCCCGACGAACACGATAACCCGAGACATGATGCTCCTTGCTCAGGAAACGGGTAACGTCTATGAAACCGTCAAGATCATCGCCAAACGTGCCAACCAGATCAGCGGGGAGATGAAGCACGATTTGGAGAAGAAACTGCAAGAGTTCGTCTCTTACAGCGAAAATCTGGACGAAGTTTTTGAGAATCGCGAACAGATAGAGATATCCCGTTTCTATGAAAGGCTGCCCAAACCTACTCTGATAGCCACTCAGGAACTGATAGACGGCAAGCTCTATTTCAAGAACCCGACGAAAGAAAAGGACAACCTTTAACATCCGCTCGTGTTACAGCGCATACAGACCGTCTACCTCCTCCTGATAGCGGCCCTCATGACCGCCGTTTTCTTTTTCCCCCTCGGCATAATCTTTTCCGACGGGCAGGCCTATGTGTGGAGCGTGACGGGAGTGCGGGAAGCTTTCGGTGAACAGGCGTCGGTTTATTCTACTTGGGGTTTTGCCCTCCTTGCGGCGCTCATAGCCGTGCTTGCCTTGGTGACAGTCTTCCTTTTTAAGACAAGGATGAGGCAGATACGACTATGCGTCTTCAACGGTTGTCTGATGATCGGCTTTTATGCCTTTTTCCTCTTTTTCTTCTTCCATGTCGTCAAAGGGCAGCATCCGGAAGCCGTGCTGAATATCAAGTTTGCCCTTGCCCTGCCCCTCGTCTCGTTGGTGTTGGATTATCTGGCCATCCGTAACATCGGGGCAGACGAAACCCTGATACGTTCGTTGAATCGCCTGCGTTAGCGTTCTGTTCCGATGAAATGTAAATTGTTGGTATTGGACGTAGACGGTACCCTGCTGACCGACGAAAAAGTGATGACTTCGGGGACGCAGACAGCCCTGCTCAAGATGCAGCAGTTGGGCGTGCGGGTGGCTTTGGCTTCGGGGCGGCCGATGCACGGTTTGTGGCCATTGGCCGAGCGATTGGAACTGAATAAGTTCGGCGGTTTCCTCATGGCCTACAACGGTGGGCAGATTGTCAATGCCAAAACCGGCGAATCGTTGTTGGACCGCCGTATCGAAGCGCAGATGGTGACGCAGCTCCACAAAGCCGCCCGCAAATATGGTTGCTCGACGTTTGTCTACCGCGACGATACGCTGGTAACGGACGCTCCCGACAACGAACATATTGTCGCCGAATCCCATCTCAACGGCATGAAAGTATGCAAGGTAGACGACTTTGCCGTTTTGGGCGACTATGCTCCGCATGAATGTGTCGTCACCGGACAAAAGGAAGCCCTTGCCGAGATGTCCGACCGTTGGAGTAAACGTCTGGCGGGAGCGGCGGACGTCTTCCCCTCGGAAGCTTTCTTTCTGGAGTTTGTGCCCCCTTCGGTCAATAAAGGCGATGCTCTGGCTTTTCTCAAAGACCACATGGGATTGGATAGGGAAGAAATTATGGCCGTCGGCGACGGGGTATGCGATATCCCCATGCTGCAATTGGCAGGAACAGGTATTGCCATGGCCAACGCTGCGGATGCCGTCAAACGTTGCGCCGATTTCATCACCCTCTCGAACGGAGAAGAGGGTGTAGCCGTTGCCATAGAGCAGCACATCATGTCCGAACTCCGCACCGAGCAAGTGCCCCTCAACATACTGAATGCCCGTGCGAAACACGCCCTCATGGGTAATCTGGGCATACAATATACCTACGCTTCGACGGGACGTGTCGAAGCGACCATGCCCGTCGATGAGCGGACACGCCAACCCTTCGGCATCCTGCATGGCGGCGCCACCCTTGCATTGGCCGAGACGGTGGCCGGACTGGGGTCCATGATTATCGGGAAGCCCGACGAGATGATTGTCGGTATGCAGGTCAGCGGCAACCACCTCTCCTCCGCCTCCGAAGGAGACACCGTCCGGGCGGTGGCCACCATCTTGCATCAGGGGCGATCGTCCCATGTCTGGGACGTGAATGTCTATACTTCTACCGACAAGCTCGTCTCCTCCGTTCGGGTCGTCAATTGTGTGATCAAGAAAAAGTAGTTTATGGGAGACATCGAAGGATTTCTGGCCATAGACACGGCCATCCGAAACGGATACGGCATCGCCGTGCGGCATCTCCCCGACGAAGATGTCCTGCGCCTCACGGCTGTCGGCCACGACGCTATCTTCACCACTTGCGATCCGGCCGAACTGAACGGAAAAGAAGGCTTTGTGATGGCGCCTTTCTTTGCTTCCGAAGAGTGTCCCATCATCTGTATGCAGGCGCAAGAATACGAGTTGGCTATCCCCGAAGAAGCTTTTCCTGCACCCGACGGAGAATACCCATTCACACGCATCACTACCAATTACCCTAAACGTTTTCGCCGCTTCATCACCCCCATCCGCGAAGGCGTTATGGATACGCTGATGTTAAGTCGTCGTGTTGAGATGGAGAAGCCTGCCGGTTTCTCTCCTTCGTTGTTATTCCTCAAAGCCTGTTACCGTAATCCCCGCTCCTGTGTCTACCTTGTACACACGCCGTACAGCGGGACGTGGTTGGGTTGTTCCCCCCTCCCTTTCCTTTTCGGGGAAGGAGACGATTGGCAAGTCTCGGCCGTTGGAGGCGAACAGCCCCTGATTAACGGCCTCGTCCCTCCTGTGTGGACGGAAAGGATTTGTGATGAGCAGCAGATGATAGCCGATTGTGTGCAAGTCCGGTTACAGGCCACAGGTCTGGAATGGCGTAATGAACCACCTCGTGCTGTTCCCGTCGGGAACGTTGCCTACCTCAAGGCCGACTTCCCTTTCACCCTTCCCGACCGTGACTGCATCGGCGACCTGCTCAAAGCCTTGTACCCTACCCCCATCGTATGCGGTCTCCCCTGCGAAGACGCCTACCGGTTCATCATCGATCGCGAGGGATATGATCGTCGCTACTACTCCGGTTTCGTCGGTTACCTCTCGCCGGAAGGGCGAAGCGAAATACACTTAAATCTGAGGTGTATGGAGTTTCTCTCGACGAAACTCGCCATGTACGTCGGCAGCCTCCTTTTGCCCGACTCCACCCCTGCCGGAGAATGGAAAGAAACCGAATCCCAAATCAGTTTCCTCCGTTCTTTCCTCGACTGATATTGCCCTTTCAAGACGAAAAGCCCTATGTCCCCCATGCTACCACCCCTCTTTCACTTCCGCAAATCAGCCACCTCCCCCTCCTTTCGTCGCCGCAAATCAGTTGTCTCTATCCCCTTTTTCCACCGTAAATTAGCCACCTGCGGCCAATCCCCCTCCCATGTGCCCGCTTCTTCCCTTCCCGACATCCACCCTACCTCCCGTCCCCATATTCGCCGCGCGGTGGTTGGCGGCACCGGTGGCCCCGCGGCCCCGGGCCCCCCCCGCGGGCGCGCCTGGGGGCGGGTTGTTCGGGTGGTCGTCGGTCAGGTATCAAGCAGGGACTGGGGCGGGGGGTTGGCCGCAGGGGGCTAACTTAGGGTGAAAAAAGGGGATAGAGACAACTGATTTGCCAGCGTCGCAGTGTCCGTCAATTTACGGACGAACC
>JAITAD010000087.1 GCA_031284275.1 Tannerellaceae bacterium | reverse complement strand
ATCAACGAAAAAATGAAAATAATCTCGTTCTCGCTTTTCCCCTTCGCAAAAGATAAAGAATGTTCGGGCATCTCGATCGGGTGCTGCGCGGCCGTAATCTTTATTCCTTGGTACCATGCGTATGCCAGTCTAAATCCTGCAAGTTACCCGTAAGAGGGACGGCCTCATATCGTCCGGACAAATAGTTCTTGCCGATATCTTTCGTATCGTGTTTCTTGAAAGCGCTCAGAGAATATAAATCCGTACTATTATCCACTCCCTTGTTAGCAAACCATATCTCATCTTTTCGGAAAACGGATTCATCTAACAAGGGCACCCCATGAGTCGTGAATATCAATTGTCCTTTCGTATTTCCATCGGTGGCAAACTTGCTTACCAATTCCTTTATTAGGTTTGGATGGACACCTCGCTCTATCTCGTCTATGACGTAAACTCTCTCCTCTGAACAGATATCTCTAAAAACAGGAAGCAATTCCAATAACCTCAATGTCCCATCCGATTCTTCCGCCATCAGAAAAGGAACCTGTTCGCCCCTTTTACTGGAGTGATTCAATCGTAGCGTTCTGAAAAGTACTCCATCCCCTTTCTCCGTGATATAACAGCTTCCTTTTCCTACCGCCTTGTCGGGAGAAGCAGTTAGCCCTTCTTTCAACATCTTGTAACCTGAGTCCTCCGGCCTCAACGTCATTTCATCAATGGTAACCTCGTCTATCCCCATATGGAGAGAACGCACGACATCTTGTACATACTTCAAGAGGTCTGAATCTCTATCCATCTGTACATATGCGAGAATTGACGGATTTCCACTGGACAAAACTACATACAACGTTCGCTTAAACCACGCAAAGGCTTCTACAGCAGGCTCGAACAATGTCCCTTCCAACCCTGATAGCAGCTCTAACAGCGGCTTTTCCGGTTTTGCAAGGTATTTTTCTACGAGGAGTTTCAATTCGGCCGTTTCTTGCGAAATCAAGGATTCAGGGAAACGCAATGTTGTCTGATTGTCCTCGCCGGTAACCCGTTCGAAAACAAGTTCGTCATCCTTAACACCCAGCCCCGATAAGTACAATTCTTCCGAGGCTATCCGCTTCCCTACCACACAAAGTGCGTAATAGTACGCCTTTCCTCCTTGAAAAAACTCAATTTCAAACCGTTGTGGTTTCCCTAACGTATCCCTTAACTTGAACCGTGTATTTTCTTGGTTATCAAGCAACTTTCCCTCAATGACTATCTTCTGTAAACAATGTAACGCTTTTACCAGATTCGACTTCCCCGCCGCATTCGCACCATATATTGCCGAAAGTTTCAAAAAGGAAACTCCGTTTCTCTCGTACAGGTGTTCTTTCTTGCCTTCTTCTTCCGACGAGGGAAAGAGATCGAACGATCTCTCCTCGCCGAAAGAAAAAACATTTTCAACCGTAAACCTCAGCAGCATCTCACCCCGTCTGACTTACCGTACTACGAACTTGGTGACGAAACGGGTGTCGTTGTGGGTGGCGGTTAGGATGTATATACCCGGAGGGAGGGTAAGGGGGTGGTCTTCGTCGTCGCTTGCGACGGAGAAGATACCGATGGATCGGCCGCTCATGGTTGTCAGGGTGGCGCGGTAACCGGCCATGTTTTTCAACCTCAGGTAACCGGCGAAGTAGGAGGCCGATGGGGGTAGTACCTCAGGTTCCGGTTCAACGTCCAATGTTGTCGGTTGGATAACGGTCAGGAGCCATTGACTGGATGCCTTGCCGTCGGCAGAGAGGACGGAGAGTAACGTTATACCCGGATACACGCCGCTTATTTTGCACGTTTGTGCATTTACCCGTGTCAAGTCCACCACGCCGGCGTTATCCACCATCCAAGTCACTTCGTGCAGGAGGACGTCCGATGGGTCAAATACCACGTTGGCCGTAAACTCCTCACCCACAAGGAGGACTTTCGGGCGATAGGGATAGACGCTGAGCCTTTCGGCAAACACGTTCACTGACACCACGCAGGAAGCCGTATTGCCGTAGGAATCGGTTGCCGTTACCGTCGCCTTACCCGAAGCGACCGCTCTCAACAAGCCGCCGTCTATCAAGCCGACCGCAGGAGCGTCCACCGACCATGTCACCGACCCCTTGTCCGGAGCATAAGCCAACAAGGTATACCGTTGCCCTTTCACCAAAGACAACACCGTATCCGAGAGCGTCAGTTTCGCAGTCTTCGTTACCTCCGGCGTAACATGCACCGTCACCGTTGCGGAGCGTCCGTTGGAGGTCACCGCCGTTATCGTCGTCGTTCCTTCCGAGAGAGCCGTTATTGTGCCGTCGCTCGACACCGTTGCGATTTTCGGATAGGTAGAGGTCAATGTGTATGCTTGCTTCGCCGTATGCGGGCGTATCCAACCCAGCACCGTCGCCGTCTTACCTACCGGCAGTGTCAGATCCTTATAATTGAGGATGATCTCCGTAGCCTGCGCTTCCACTGTCACCTGACAGTATCTCACCACGTCGGGTATCCCCGAAACGTAAGCTTTCAATGTTGCCGTTCCGCCGTTGTTCCCTCTTACCGTTACCCTGTTTGGCTGTCCGGGGTATGTTTCTACCGAAGCTACGGCCGGATTATTGCTCTCGATGTAAGCACGGCCGAAGTCAATGTACGGCGGCAAGGTCTGTACGTTCAACGCGAACGTTTCGCCTTGCGTCATCGTGTATGACGTTGCAGAGAGGGTAAAGTTTGCCTCACGTGCAACGACCTTCACCTTGCAGGACGCAATGTCCGCCACTGTGCTGTTGGGCAGATACAGTGTCGCCGTGATAATGGCTTCTCCCTGCGACAGGGCGCTGACCAACCCATTGTGGTCTACCGATGCAGCCTGACTATTATCACTCGCCCATGCAATCGTGCCGTAGTGATACCCTTCCGGTAAGAGCGTGTAGCGGATGTTGGTTGATGCGCCTTCGTCCAACGTCACCATGTTGTCCGTCATCCTGATACCCGCTTCTGTTACGCTCACCTCGAAAGTGCGTTCTTTGACCACACCATCGACTACCATGCGCAGGGATGCCGTACCCGGATTTAACGCTTTCATCCATGAAGCGTTACTGTTGACCTCAATGATACCGGGCGTTTTCGTTGTCCACTGCACGAACGTGCTGACGGGTATTCCGTCTTTTGTCGCCTTCAGGGGATAACCCTTACCCATCTCCACGACGGCGGGCAGCACGATATCATACCGGCTTTGCAATGCCAGCGGCGCATCCACTACCGTCACCTCGCATGAAGCGCTGAGAACAGGCTCTGCGTCAGTAGCGTTTTCGTACAATTCGGCCACGATGAACGTCGTCCCTGCCGACAGCGGGGTCACCCGCCCTTCGTGGGCAAGTACCGATGCCACACCGGAATTGGTAGAACGCCACCAGAGCACGTTCCCCGGCGTTATGTGAGGCATGAGAGAGAACGGAGAATCGCCTTTATCCACGATTATCTGTGTCATCGGCAACTGCAACTCTACAGCCTGCATCGCAATCGTCGCCTGTGTAGTCGGATACCCCGCCACCTGAGCCGTCAGCGTCACCGACCCTGCCGTTTCCATCGTTGCGATATATACCGTCACGCTCGCAGTGTCGGGAGCATTTGCCGCACCCTGCCGTTTGACTTGTCGTGCGATGGCGAAGGAATCCAGATGCATTATGTCATCACGCAGGGGCGACAATGTCAGCGGCCACTCCTTATCGGTGGTGTTTTTATTCCCGCCGATTACTCGAATGGTCATCGTCCCCATACTGTTGAAGCCGAACATCTTTTTCGGCGCTTCGATGCTGACCTGTACAACGTCTATCGTGACGCTTGCCGTCAAGGCGGGATTGTATTGCGCTGTCACCCTTATCGTCGCAACACCCGGCGCCAACGTCTTTACCGTTCCCATCTGGTTGACCTCAGCCGTTCCCGGTGTCAGGCTTTCCCATTCCAATATACCCACTTCCGGCAGCCATGGCTCCAGTTTCGCCGTCAGGGAGAACGTTTCTCCGACGTTAACCAGCTGAGGAGCACCCTGCACCGATACCCTGCCGAGCGTCGTAAGGCTGCAAGTCGCCTTGACGCGCGGCGCCGCCGTGAGGGCAGCCTGCACACTTGCATCACCCGCCGAGTGCAACACCACACGCGCTCCCGCATCGGTGCTGCCCGTTATGGTGGCTATGGAAGCATGGCTTACCGACCACGAGATTCGCCTGTCAGGCATGGACTCGGGGAACACCGTCACGTCGAAAACGGTGGTATCTCCCACCGAGATACTTTCCGCCTCTTTGTTCAACACCACACGTGCGACGTAGAAATCACGCATGTAATATGCCAAACCTGCCGTAGCCGTAGCGCGTACCTTACCGTAGTGGACGGCACGCAAGGTCGAATTGTTCTCGATAACCGCTACCGCCGGGTCGTCGATTGTCCATTGCCATTCCAAAGGAAGCTTATTCACGTCTTCGTTGTCGAAATGCACCTGCAACGGATAGGTGTCGCCTTCCATCAACACCACCTCGTCCTCTTTCCCGCGCTCCATGCTGTAAACGGTCACGCTCACCGTCTCCCAAATGAACTCGACGATTTCGTTAGCTACCACTACTTTGCTTACGTAGACAACTTCTATGGGGCCACCCGCATGGACAGCCTCTACCGCCCCTTCGGGAGACAGTGTGATATATTCGGATGTCTTACCGATTAGTAAACGCCAATAACCTCCGTCCACTTTTTGTGACGGTTCAAGTTGGTGTTCCATACCTTCGAGCAGGTACACCGGAATGTTCTTCAGGTCATGCACTTCCAACGTCACCGCATCGCTCACCGAAGGCTGCCCTTCCACTGTGCCGGTGATGGTCACTGTCCCCGTTTTGTCGAAAGACGTCACGCACAGGAGCGTACTTCCGGGCATTACGCTCACCTTGGCAATCGTTTCGTCGCTTGACGTCCATTTAGTGTTCACGAGATGGGGCGATTTCACCGTGTACGACAAGTATAGCTTATCGTTTTTCGGCAACCATTTACGCACCAGCGGATCAATGGTCAACGAAGCATATTCGCTGCGCGCTTGCAATGCGCCTATCCGTATTTTGGTGTCAAGCAGCGGCGTAATGGTATATACCCGATCGTTGGCTACTGCCCACGATGTCGGGTTCAACACCACTTCGTCCTGAGACAGCAGGTCCGGCGGAAAGAAATTTGCGTCGTCGTGCCGGAGGGTGAACGTCAAGGGGCTGCCGTAGAAGAGCGTCAGTGTGCTGTCGCTTTTCCCTTCGAAATCAAACTCGTTACCGTCAAAGATAAAACTCACCCCCGGAGCAGGCGCAAAAAACATCACTTTCACCGTTTCCAATGCCGTAGCTACGAACACGTCACGGGCGACGTTCATCGGGAGGGTATATTCGTATTTGCCCGTTCCGACAGGCCGGGCTATCTTACTGTTCGAGCGATCTATAATAAGGCCGTTTGTCACCACGAAATACTCGTCGGCATGGGGAGCGTTTACCAAGTCCACTTCCACGGTAAACTTCAAAGCAGAGCCATGAGTAAACCATGCCGTATCTGTTACCGTAGCCCCCGACACGAGATGCTTCACGCCGTTATGCTCGTAGGAAAACTTCGTATTTGCAGATTCCAACACATCTTGCAGCCTAAAGACAGCAGGCCACTCGAAGTTGCTCGAACGCAAAGTGACATCTCCCGTCTGCTTGTTTAACGGTACCTGATAGACACGGAGCTTCCCGTCCACCCAATCTTCCGTACAGTTTAACGGGGCGTCGTTCGCATACAACTGCATCCTGCCTCTATGCAGGTCACGCCGCCCAATAGCGTGCAGTTCGACCCTGAAAGTTTCACCTGCTCCTTCCTCCCTATATCCGAAGGACGGATCGGCAATGTGTGCCACGACATAGGACGAACCGTTCGGTGGGACTATCAGCGGCACATCCTGCTCATTACCGTAGAGCGGCCTTATTTTCAACTCCGCCACTTCCGGCATGGATGTCGGAAAGTTCAAGGTGTTGAAAGGGTGGGCATAATCCACGACCGGCCCATCGGTAGGCCGTGCACGGTTGCCCGATCCGAAAAATACCGGCCCGACACTCTTCAACGGAAATTGGTTCCACAGGCCGATGTTGTTGAGCACTTCTTCGTCCTGATAGATACCTCCCCCCAGCGCCGTTCCGGTATTTCCCGAAAAAGCTGTCGCATGGTTGTCCACGAAGAGGCTCGGTTTCTTGCCTCCCAGATGCAGCTCGCCCTTGTTATATATCGCGCCACCGTAACTCCCGCTGCTCAAACTGTTCGTCGCCGCATTACGCTCGAAAATAACCGAGTCGGAGAGTATCAGCGTACCTTCCGAGTATATCCCTCCACCTTTCCCTGTAAGGTTGTTCTGGATATTGACACTGGACTCCAAGGCTACGTTGTCGGCTATCCGAACAGCCGCTTCCAACTCTACCTTTCCACCGGTTTCTACATAGATACCGCCGCCTTTCCCGTCACGAGGCGGCGTATTGTCGGATGGTGTTAAATTGCCGGTGGATGCGATGTTCTTCGTCACTTCCGTGCAACCGGCCAGTTTCAGTGTGACGTTGTTGCCTACGAATATCCCCCCTCCGCAACCGGGACTGTCGATATCCTGCGTCGCATTACCTCCCTCAACACCGACAGACTTTAACACCACCGTTATCGGATTTTTCGACGATCGGAGGGTGAGGACACGGGCGTTTCGTCCCGAAGTAAGGTGGGAATATGCTTGTTCGCTGCTGAACTTGTTGAACGCCGGACGTCCGTCGGAATTGTCGAAACCGAAATATCCTCCCTCTATCAGGAGTGATTTGTTGGCAATATGAAAACTGGGAACGTCGTATCTGCCCATCCTCAGGCGAATGCTGTCGTTGTCTTTCGCCATGAAACAGGCAATGTAGAAGGGTATGGCCGTACCCCATTGGTACCCCATGTTATGGAAATACGCCCCACGTCCCACAGAACGGGGCATATAAATACTACGTCCTGCAACCTCCCCAATGGAAAATAACGACAAGGCGGCCGAACATAAGACGAGGCGAAGCAACGTTGTCTTCATGCGAAAGCTAATCTGATGACACTAAACTCCCCGCAATATTACATATTTTCCCGATACCTTCGCACGCCGACTTTACTTTTATAGCCTGCAACATGCACAAAAGCAAGCCCCAAGGAAATGAATAGCATCACCTTGTTTCCGTCCGTCACGTAACACAGCACCGCCACCACCGTCAACGCCGCCGACAACCCCACCGCCGTGCGGGCTACCGTGCGAAAACCTCGTGCCGACAGCGGCTTCTCGCCTCGCAAACGGCTGTGGCGGCTTCCGTAGAAGTAATATACATCCATACCTATCAACATCCAGATAATCAGGCGTGTCCACGTCTCCAGAGGAAGGAAAAGCATCATGAACAGGCACGCCGCCACGCCCGCCAACGGTATCCACGGTACCCACGGCGTGCGGAACGAACGTTGTGCTTCCGGCATCTGACGCCGTAACACCATCACCCCGATACAGACGAGGATGAAAGCGAACAGCGTCCCGATACTCGTCAATTCTCCCGCCACGCGCGCCGGTGTCAAGAGGACGAAGATGCTCACTGCCACCATGAGCAGCAGACTGCTCTTGTGGGGCGTGCGGTATTTCGGATGTATTACCGAAAAGGCTTTCGGCAACAGTCCGTCTTTGCTCATGCTGTAAAATACGCGGCTCTGCCCCAGCAGCATCACGAGGATAACCGAAGTGTATCCCGCCAAAATCGCCAACACGATGGCTTTCCCCATCCACGGATAGGCCGGAACGAACACCCCGTCAGCCCCCACCTCGCCCATGTGGTCGATAGCCAGCGCCACGGGGGCGATACCGTCATGCCCTTTGAAAAGTTCGTAGGGCGTCGTCCCCAGCATCACGTGAGAGAAAGCCATGTACAGTATGGTGCACACCAACAGCGTTCCCAATATGCCGATGGGCATGTTCCGCGACGGGTTCTTCGTCTCCTGCGCCGCCGTGCTCACCGCATCGAAACCGACATAGGCGAACATCACCACCGCCGCCGCACGGATAATCCCGCTGAAACCGTATACGCCGAACTCTCCCGTGTTCGCCGGCACGTAAGGTACGAAGTTGTCTGCGCGGATGTATTTCCATCCCAGAAAGATGAAGCTCGCTATGATGGCCAATTTCAGGAGTACAATCACGTTATTCATCGTCGCACTTTCGCTCGTTCCCCGTATCAACAACAGGCTCA
>JAITAD010000085.1 GCA_031284275.1 Tannerellaceae bacterium | reverse complement strand
AACGACAGTCCAGACGAATGAGCGAACCCGCCTTTCCGAAACACGAGGCGAATTGGTCCATGATACCACACTTCACCCCGACGTAGTTATGTTCCGTCGCCTGCCCGATACGTGCCAATTCTATCCTGTCGAAACCCGTACCAAAACATTCGTTCAGGGCAAACCCGAAACAACTTTCAAGGGCAGCCGACGACGACATACCGGCGCCAAGCGGAACATCTCCCGCAAAAACAGTATCAAAGCCACCCACCTTGGCTCCTCGCTTCATCATCTCTCGACACACGCCGAAGATGTATTTCGCCCAACCTTGCGTTGGGGCAGCGAGATCGTTATCAATGGTAAACTCTGTCGTTTCTTCCAAATCAAGGGCATAAGCGCGTACTCTGTTCGTCTGATTGGGCTTGATAGCGCAATATATCGCCTTATCGATAGCCCCCGGCAGAACGAAGCCTCCATTGTAGTCGGTGTGTTCGCCGATGATATTGATACGCCCGGGGGAAGAAAAGAGAGCGGGTTCTGCCCCATAGAGCTTGAAAAACTTTTCGCGAACGGTTTCTGTCCTCATAACTATTCGATTTAAGTGTTATCCAACGCCAAAGGTAGACATTCGACCGTAACCGTATCGTAACCGCCATTCCTTTTGTTTGTGACAATCCTTGTGTACGTTTGTACCGCCAAACGGATAAGGTTTATGGGCAGTAAAATACTTGTCGTAGACGATGATCGGGACATATGCGAAGTCCTTGCGTTTAATCTTTCCAACGAGGGTTTTGAGATACAGTGTGCATTCTCGGCAGAAGAAGCTATGGAGAAATTACGCGCCGATTGTGCGCTAATTCTTCTTGACGTAATGATGAAAGGGGTCTCCGGCTACAAAATGGCCGAGAACTTGCGGCGTGATGGGAATGACGTCCCTATCATTTTTCTCACTGCAAAAGACAGTGAAAACGATATGCTCACAGGATTTTCAGTCGGAGCGGACGACTATATCTCCAAACCGTTTTCCATCAAGGAAGTCATCGCTCGGGTACGCGCAGTACTCAAACGTCGGTCAGGGATATCACCGTCAGCGAAGCCTCGCCAACTAATATTCGAAAACATAACGATCGACCTTGACAAGAAAGAAGTCATCCTTGCGGGGAAGAAAGTCCGACTGACAAAGACAGAGTTTGAAGTTTTGATTGTGTTGGCGGCAAACCCCGACCGGATATTTTCACGCGAGAACATCCTTGACAAAGTCTGGAGCGAAACACCTTTCGTTACCGAGCGTACGGTAGACGTACACATTACCCGACTCAGGAAAAAGTTCGGCCAATACGCCTCATTAATTTCCAATCGAGCAGGTTACGGTTATCGGTTTACCTTACCTGAAGATAGATGAGGGCTGGTTACAAAGAGAAGCTCTTTGTCGATTTACTTCTCCTCGTGAGCATCTTCTCCGCCGGCATCCTGCTGCTTGGAGAGACACAGGAACATCGCCATCGCACAAGGTTACTCGCCGAAAGGCTTGACACCTACGCCGAACTCATCCACGCAACCTTCGCACCGGACGACCATTTTTCTCTCTCTCCGACGCTCCGTAGCGCCCTGCCCGCCGACTTGCGCCTGACGTTAATCAGTCCCAACGGTACAGTCCTTTTCGACAACCACCTCGCCGCTTCCACTATCAATTATGCCGGCGACCATTCCCAACGTCCCGAAATCGTCGAAGCTTCTCGCAAAGGTACCGGAATACATCGGCGTATGTCGGTTTCCACCCATCGGGAATATCTTTATTACGCAAAACGTTACGACACTTGTTTCGTACGTGTCGCCCTTCCATACGACACCACCGTACGGGACTTTTTTGCCGCCAAGTCCGACAGGCTGTTTCTCTACTGCATTTTGGTGATTTTTACCGCCATGTTATTTGTCATTCGTTACGTTGCCAATCGTTTCGGCAAATCAGTCAAGGAGGTCAATGATTCCGCCCTGCAACAGGGACGTTCCAACGAGCGTGTCGTATCGACAAAGAATACGCATCGACTGAAACAGGAAATGACCGGTAATGTCGCTCATGAGCTACGTACTCCCGTAACCAGCATCAGGGGATACCTCGAAACGCTCCTCGACCCCTCCTTACCTCCGGAGGCCGCCCGTCAGTTTATCCTCAAAGCCCATCATCAGGCGATTGTTCTTTCCGAACTTATTCGAGACATGGGCATCCTGATGAATATTGACGAATCTTCGAGAAGTTTCTCTCCCACCGCTGTTCATCTCCCCACGCTGCTGACCAAACTTACCCTTGACCTCGAAGACAATCTCAAGAAACAAAGTATTAAAGTCACTTGTATTGGCCTTGATGACGTCACGATACGCGGTAACGACCGTTTGCTGTACTCCATTTTCCGCAATCTCATAGACAACGTCGTTCAGCACGCAGGTTTCGGAGCACATATCCGTATTTCCAAAGAAGGCGAAGACGGCCGTTTTTATGTGATTTCTTTTTATGACGACGGGATGAACAATCTACAGGAAGACCATCTGAAACATCTGTTTGAACGATTCTACCGTGCAAGTGAAGGGCGTGTCCATGATGCGGGAGGAACCGGATTAGGGCTGTCCATCGTGAGAAACGCCCTCTTTCTCCTCGGTGGCAACATCGCTATCGACAAACCGAATGGCGGGGGGCTGCAATTTACCCTCCGCCTCCCTGCTGCGAACTTAAATAATTCTACCTTTGCAGGGAAAAGTGCCTAATTAAGTTCCGCATTGGAGAGAGGCTGTCACGTCTTTATTGAGTTGGTCATGAAAAGGAGAGTTATCTGGTTGGCTGTGTTGTCCCTAATTGTCGGGAATAGCGCCCTCGTTTATGCGGCCGGCAGCAGTGAGACCTATGTACGGGACAAAGCCTATCTCTTAAAAAAGGAGATGCAAGAGGGGGACGTTTACCTTTTCGTAGACAATGGACAGTTGGTTGCCGGCAGTCCGCAAAACCTTGCCGAATGGCAAGCAGCCACTTGGGAAGTGGAAGAGGTGGGCGGCGAATACGCTGCCTCTATGGCCTTGAAGTTCCGAAACATTTATACGGGAGATATCATCGCTTTCTCCCGTTTGGCGGACAATACCCTTGGGGGAACGGGCGATGTTTTCTGGACACCGTCTTCGAAGAGCTATGACTTTACGGCAAAGAATAGCTTTTTCTTTGCCATTTATGGGCATCGCAACGAGGTTGTCGTCCTTCGTCCCGTAGAACGCGAGATAGCGAAAGCCAGACGTTACGATCTAATCCCTACGCTCTATGACAATCTCCCCGCCGCTCTGGCCGACTTCCAAAAGGGAGCGGATATGTTCGGATGGGACATCGTCGATCCTGAGAGTGAAGAGCGTAGCATCTCGCTCTCCGCAAATGATATCAACACCCTCCTCAACACTACCGGGGATTTCCACGACTGGAAGTTTCATGCTTTGGAATCCGGGACTTTTCGGATAGAAGTGAAAGGGGTTGCGCCTTCCACATCTTCTCCGTTTAGTGGGCCTCTGCAAGCACGCGGACTGGGTACCGTTTTTCCTTATGCCGACGAATTAGGCGGACGCATTTTACTGTACTCCCCACAGATGGGCGCTTACATTGTGGAAGAAAGCGGTATCCTCGCCACCAAAACGGAACTTGACGATGCCTCCAAACGGTCATTTCTTTTCACTTATGATTTGGCAACCGGCGCCATCGAAATATTTTCTTACGGATCCGGCAATTACTTAAATGTAAGCACGATTGGGAATGCTACACATTTTATTTTCGGTGAACGACCCGACCCTACCCGGTTTTCCCTCCGTATCAGCGGCGTTACACAAGAGGAATATCCCATCTGGACACCGTTGGAAGGGTTGTTTCTTTTGAAAGTAAAGGGAGTTAATGTAGCCAACGGCGATGCTTCCGTATTCAACCGCAAGGGGAAATATGTGCGTTTGCTCCCCGGCGGAGAACTTGACTGGATCGATGAATCGCCGATGTTGTCAAGTTTCCCCTCAGCCCATTGGCTGCTTGAGAAGGACGGAGACAAATGGCTGCGTATTTCCAACCGATCTTCCGCCGAACGATCTACTTCTTCCCATTTACCCGGCAAGGGTATTCCGCGCAAACGCCCCTCGTTTGCCAAGAGCGACTTTTTCTTCCTCGGTGGAGATACGTTGGAGTGTGTTCCACTCTCTGACGTCCAGTTGCGAACTCCGTCCCAAGAGTTTGCCCCGTTCAAATCCGGCACCAACTCCTATCTGTTCCAATATCTGACCGAGAATACCCACATCATTGACGATGGGATTGGGCTTGTCGTTGGGCAGGATGTTTTGCCTTTCGTACCCGAACCCGTTTGCATTGATACCTATGGTGATTTGGCAGGCTTCGATCTCCTTCCAACAGAACGTACTGCATATCATCTTTACACCATCAAAGATGGGAAACGCCGCTATGTGGGAAAAAGAGAAGACGGGCGTTACACTTTACTTGACAGTGCTGAAGGCAGTTCCATTTTCCTTTTCCGCCAGATACGCACAGAGTATGGCGAATCTCAGTACCTGATAATAGATATCGTGCTCTTGTCCGGTGCATGGATAGAGTTGGACGCTTCCGGAAAAATCAAAAAGGAGTATCCCAACGGAAAACTCATCGCCGATAAAGCTTCAGGCGAGAAGACATTGTTGATGGCAGGAAAATCCGCTACCGGAACAGTTTTCCCCCAACGTTATCTGGAAGAGGATTTGACACATTTGGGAGAAAGATTATACCCTCTTTGGAAAGCCGGATTGATTGTTCCGATACCGGTCGAAGGGTCGGACGACGTCTATGTCGGGTTGGGTCCCAATGCTGAGGCAACCCAAGTTTGTATAAAAAACTCCACATTGCTTACCAATGGCCCTTTGACGCACTATACGCTGTTCACTATCAAACTGTATGAAACGCTTAGAGGGGATGATGCGGATATGCTTAACCAACCCATTGCCGGAGGAGTGACCATCGGCAGTGCGAAAGGAGCGGTTGTCATCAGAGGGGCTGCGGGAAAAAAGGTGACTGTTGTCAATCTGCAAGGGCGGTTACTGTCACGCGGGACAGTAACCTCTGCCGAGGCTTTCATTGTCGCACCGAGTGGGGCGGCCATCGTATCTGTTGAAGGAGAAAAGGCGACGACGGTGATCGTCCACTGAGATGATCAGCCTGTACGAGTCGCGGCAGCAGTTAAAGTACGTCTTTATCTGCGCCGCGACGTTGATTGCT
>JAITAD010000084.1 GCA_031284275.1 Tannerellaceae bacterium | reverse complement strand
TTAAGGAATCAGGTCGTAAGTCACCTTGTTTATGCCGGCAGCGCCCTCGTTTTGCTTCCTTCCTGCGAAGAGCAGCTATTGGACTTCCCACCGCAGACAGAGATTGAAGACGGCGACATCATTTTCAGCCAGTCTTCTGCCGAGCAAGCGTTGGTAGGCGTCTATACCGCAGCAAAAAGCACCTCCGGAACGGTCATTCTGACCTTTGAAACAGCAGCAGACAACGTCCTCCTGAACAGCTTGCGGACGGTGGTCGTCCCCACCCTCAGGGCGGACGGCGGAGTTACCGGCGGGGCTGACCGCACCGACGGAGGAGGATACGGCAGCTATTACAGACTCGTCAATCGCGCTAACCACGTCATCTCCGCCGTGAACGGACTGGACGATGCGCTATTCAAAACCGGAGGAAAGGAACGCATACTGGCCGAAGCCTATACCTTGCGCGCCTTTGCCTACTTCGACTTGGTACGCACCTACGCCAACGTACCCCTCGTCCTCATCCCCGCTTCGGCCACCAACCTGAACGGCGTCAAAAAAAGTCCCAAAGCAGACGTCTTCAAACAGGTGGAGAGCGATTTGGATATCGCCGAGCGTTTGTTGGACGGTACCGGATGGAACGGGAACAAAGGCAGGGTATCCATCTGGGCGGTCTATGCCTTCAAGGCGCGGCTCTATCTCTATCAGGAACGGTGGCAGGAAGCCGAAACTTACGCCTCCAAGCTGACGGACAATCCGGACTTGGCATTAACCCCGTTGGAAGCGGGAGACAACTGGTTTGAAACCCGTTTCTCTTCCGAAGGCATCTTTGAAATAGCTTGCAGCACGACGGAAGGGAACCCTGTCCGCACCAATTTCGCCACAGCCGCTGAGGGAGGCTTGGGAGACTATATCGCCAACCCCGATTTGGCCGATCTCTTGAACGACCCGAACGTCGGAGGCAAGCGGTCTATCTACTTGAAGTACGAACCCTCCATAACGGCATGGTTGATACAGACATACAATAAACCCGACGGTTCCTCCTCCGTATTCCTTTTCCGTTTGGCCGAGCAGTACCTCATACGGGCGGAAGCGCGCCTGAAAAAGGCCGCTCCCGACGTACAGGGCGCCATCGCCGACATCAACAAAATCAAGGAACGTGCCGGCATACCCCTGATTGATACGCAAACGCCGCCGAGCGTAACAGACCTGCTGTTAGTCGTAGAAAACGAGAACCGTTACGAGTTCGCTTTCGAAGGACACCGTTATCCCGACATTATCCGAACCAAGCGTGCCGCTGAGGTCTTCGGCGCACTGAATCCGATATACAAGGATCCGCGTTATTGGGTCGTCCCCCTTCCCACGAGCGAATTGAAGAACGATCCGGATTTGGAACAGAACGGAGATGGCGTCTATTAAACCGTCAAAGGAATTGAAAATGAAACACATCATCGGTTTTTTGTTTGCCGCCGCCGCTTGGAGCTTATCTGTCCACGCACAAAACCCCATCCGAATAGACTCTTCCGCATTGCGGCACGGTCCCGAAAAGGGAGCCTTGGTCATTATCGGAGGAGGAACGGTCGTGACGGAGATATGGGACACCATCATTGCGCTTGCCGGAGGCGTCGATAGCGCACGCTTCGTGGTGGTGTCGAACGCCTCGGGAGAGCAGGATGATTTCCATTCCGCCGCTCTGGATACCCTCGTGCGCCGTTTGGGAGAGGCCAGCGTACATCGCCTCCATCTCACGACGATACGCCAAGCCAACGACGAAGCCAATTTGGAACTCCTCAAACAGGCAACGGGAATATATTTCACCGGCGGAAGGCAGTGGCGCATTGCCGACGCCTACCTGAACACCTTAGCCCACCAAGCCTTTTTCGACCTCCTCGACAGAGGAGGCGTCATTGCCGGGTCATCGGCCGGTGCAAGCATACAAGGGTCTTTCCTCTGGCGGGGAGATACGAAAAGTGCGAATATTCACATCGGAGACCACACGCAAGGATTGGGTTTTCTGCGCAACTCCGCCATCGACCAGCACATATTGGTACGTAACCGGCAGTTCGACCTTCAGGCTTTTCTGAAAGCCGCTCCACACTTCATCGGCATCGGGCTGGACGAATCGACCGCCATCGTCGTCGTGCGGGACGAGTTGGAAGTCATCGGCAAGTCCTTCGTCGCCATTCACCGGACCGAACAGGATACCCCTCCCTTCACCCTGTTAAGAAAAGGGCAGAAATACGATTTGAAAGAGCGAAAGCTCATTCGCAGAGAATATGACAGGACTCATCAATAATCAACTCATTCATTGGAAATCATGAAACGCTATGTGACGCATTTGTTGGCGGCGACAGTCGCTCTCTTTGCTTACGCCTCCGCCTCGGCGGTAACGTTGGACTATTACCTGCCCGGCAGCGACGGCTACGACAGGAACGTGCCCGCTCCCGAAGCCGTCTTGGGCTATCAGGTCGGGGAATGGCACGTGAACCACGACAAAGTGGTCGCCTACATCAAAGCCGTAGAAGCCGCTTCCGATCGCGTGAAGTTGATCCCTTACGGTTTCTCGCACGAGCAAAAACCGCTGTACCTCGTCCTCGTCACCTCGCCCGAAAATCAGCGTAATCTCACGCAGATCAAGGCCGAGCACCTGAAATTGTCCGACCCGGCGGTCTCCGCTTCGGTGGCAACGGACAAGCTGCCCGTTTTTACGTGGCTCGGACACAGCATACACGGCAACGAAGCCAGCGGCGTGAATGCCGCCCTGCTGCTCATCTACCGGCTGGCCGCCGCTAACGATGCGGAAACCTTGCGGTGGCTCGATGAGTCGGTCATCTTCGTCGATCCCGCCATCAACCCCGACGGCATCGACCGGTTTGCCGAATGGGTGAATGCACACAAGAGCGCCGTCCCGAACGACGATACGCAGGAAATCGAGCACAGCGAACCTTGGCCCGGAGGACGCGGCAACCATTACTGGTTCGATTTGAACCGCGACTGGTTGAACGTACAGCAGCCCGAATCGCAAGCGCGCATCGCCGCCCTGATAGAATGGCGTCCCAACGTCTATACCGATGCCCACGAGCAAGGCACGAACGCCAACTACCATTTCTCACCCGGCGAGCCTACACGTGTCCATCCGCTTATCCCCGACCAAGCGCAGGAGTTCATCCGGAAAATCGCCGAAGATTACTATGTGCCGGCTTTCGACGAGCAGGGACTGCTTTACTTCTCTGCCGAAAACTTCGACGACTATTATCCGGGACGCGGACGGGAGTACATTGATTTCCACGGCGGCGTCGCCATTCTCTGGGAACAGCCCAGCTCCAGAGGCTTCCTGCAAAGTTCGCCCAACGGCAACGTCTCTTTCCATTTGGCCATCCGCAACCAATTGACGGCAGGTCTGGCCACCGTTCGCGGCAGCCATGCGCTGAGAAAAGACTTGTTGGACTACCAGAGATGGTATTTCAAGCAAGCTTTGGAAGACGCAAAGAAAGACAAAGTGAAAGCCTACATCTTCGGCTCCGCCACCGACAAAGCTTCCGCCTACCATCTGGCCGAACTGGCGAAACGCAACAACATCGACGTTTACCGGCTTGCCGGAGACGTCGAAATTGCCGGCAAGCGTTACACGGCGCAAGGCAGTTACGTCATACCCTTGAACCAACCGCAGCACAGAATCATACACGCCCTGTTTGAAATCAGGGAAAAGTATAGGGACAGCATCTCCTATGACATCACCGGCTGGACGATACCTTTCGCCTTCAACCTCGACTATTCTATTCTGGAAGCGGATTACCGCCCCGCCCTGTTGGGAGAAAAGTTCGATATCGGCGAACTGCCCAAAGGCCTTTTCAAAGGAAAGAAAGACGCCTACGCCTATGTTTTCGAATGGGGCGAATATTATGCCCCGCGGGCGTTGTACCGTCTGTTGGACGCCGGTATACTCGTCAAAGTGGCCGGAGACGCTTTCGTAGCGGAAGGACGCACCTTCTCACGCGGCTCTGTCGTGATTCCTTTGGGGGAAAACTATCGGCAGAAGTCTGTAGATGAGATATATGACATCGTAAGAACGATTAACGAGGAAGATGCCATCGACGTCTACGCCCTGCGTTCCGGTTTCACCGAAGGACACAATCTGGGAAGCGGCAGTTTTACTACCGTGACGAAGCCCCGTATCGCCGTACTGGCCACCGGCAGCGCCGGAGAAGTGTGGCATCTGTTCGACCGGCGATACAATATTCCGGTATCGATCATCCATGCGACGGCCGACCTCAGCAAATACAACGTCCTGATACTTGCGGGAGCAGCCGGACTGTCCGGCCCCGAAACGGAAAAGATCAAGGCTTGGGTAGCGTCGGGGAACACCCTGATAGGCTTCGACGGCGCTCTCCGCACTTTGGCGCGCGCCGGACTGGCCAACGTGGAATGGCCGGAGGCTGACCGTAAGTACGACGGTTCATACGCCAACTTTGGCGTAGCATCGCGCGCAGAAGGTATCGCCGGCGTGATATTCCGTACCCAAGGTGACCTGACCCACCCCTTGTTGTGGGGATATGACCGGCCGCAACTGCCGGTATTCAAAAACAGCAACCTGATTGTCAAACCTTTGGACAATGTCTTGAGCACACCCCTCTCCTATGCCGAGAAACCCCTGCTCTCCGGCAACGTACTGCCGCGCGTTGCCGCCTCGCTGGCGCAGACGCCGGTAGCCCTCGCTTTCCGTTCGGGACAGGGGCGGGTGATAGCCTATACGGTCAATCCCAATTTCCGCGGCATCTGGTACGGAACGAATAAATTGACGGCCAATGCCGTCTTCTGGGGCAGACTGATTAACTTCGCGACGCTCACGGCAACGACGCCGGCAGCCGGAGATACGCGCAATGACAGCAGAAACAGGAACGACAGGTAGTTTATTTACGCACCTCGTTTGCGTGGCGTGCGGAAAAGAGTACGGACGCAACGAGGTGCGTACCGTTTGTACCGAAGAAGGCTGCGGATCCATTTTGTCCGCCCGCTACGCTTTCGATGCGAACGTACTTGACAGAGAGGCTTTGAAAAGCCGACAGCCGTCCTTGTGGCGTTACAGGGAGTTCCTGCCCGTTTTGGCGGAGGAGCATGTGGTCAGTTTGGGCGAGGGAGGGACGCCCTTGCTGCTTTTGCCCAACCTGTCGAAAACCTATGCGGCGGGACGGAAGATTCTCTTGAAGGACGAATCCGGCAACCCCACAGGCTCTTTCAAAGCGCGCGGATTAAGCGTAGCGGTATCCAAAGCCAAAGAGTTGGGAATTAAGGAGTTCGTTATCCCTACGGCAGGCAACGCCGGAGGTGCGTTGGCGGCTTATGCGGCGCGGGGGGGATTGACGGCGCATATCTTCATGCCCCGACTGACGCCCGCCGCCTTCAAAGCCGAAGCACGACTCTTCGGAGCCGACGTGACGGAGGTGGACGGTAACATCAGTGACTGCGGAAAGCTGGCGCACGCCGGTGCGCAGGCTAACGGATGGTTCGACATCTCTACCCTGAAAGAGCCTTTCCGCCTCGAAGGCAAGAAGACGATGGGTTATGAGATCGCCGAGCAGCTCGGTTGGACAGTCCCCGACGTCATCCTCTACCCCACCGGCGGAGGCACCGGCATCATCGGGATATGGAAAGCCTTCGACGAGTTGCAACGTCTGGGATGGATAGGAGAAGTCCGGCCGCGTATGGTAGCCGTGCAAAGCGACAGTTGCGACGGCATCTGTACCGCTTTTCACCGTAACGAACGCCAATCGACCTACAAAGACGCCGGTTTCACCGTCGCCAACGGCCTGAGGGTACCCAAGCCCTATGCGGACAAAGTCATCTTGCAGGTCTTGCGAGACAGCGGGGGTTATGCCGTAAGCGTCAGCGATGCCGATATTCTGGCGGCGCTCCGCGAGTTGGCCGCCCGTGAAGGCTTGCTGCCCGCCCCCGAAGGCGCCGCCCTCTGGCACGCCTGCAAAACCCTGATAGCTTCGGGGTGGATAGCGGAAGGCGAAACGGTGCTGTTGCTCAATACGGGCAGCGGCTACAAATATTTGGAAAACATAGCGGAGTAGAAAGTGATGAGGCTTCACTGGCAGATACTTACGGCCGTCGTGGCGGGAGCGTTGTGCGGGCTTTTGCTGCCCGGGCTGTCGCCTTACGTAGCATGGATAGGAAACCTGTTCATGAATGCGCTGAGTATGCTGATAGTCCCGATACTGTTCTTCTCCATCGTAGACAGCATATCGGGCATCGGAGCTACGGGCGCCGAGTTGCGCAAACTGAGTGCGAAGACGTTGGCCTGCTACGTGACGACCATGTTGCTGGCCATCGTCACCGGACTTGTTCTGGTGAACGTCATCGCCCCGGGCGTCGGCGCACAGGTGAGCGAAAACCTCTCCGCAGCCCTTCCGCAAGGGTTGGGCGCCGTGTCGGTGGAGGATATCGTGTCGGGGTTCATCCCGAAGAACATCTTCTACAGCTTTACGCAGAACAACACCATGCCCGTCATCCTGATTGCCGTACTGGTAGGCTTGGCGTTACCGAAACTGTCGGCAGAGCAGCCGAAAGAGGCGCTGACGAACCTCTTCAAGGGCGGATTGGAACTGACGCTCCACATCACGCGTTGGGTCATCGTCTGTTCCCCTGTCGGTATTTTCGCCATCGTAGTGAGGCAGTTCAGTACGGCGCCGGACTTCTCCGCCCTGTTGCAAACGATTTTCCTCTATACGCTGACCGTCGTGCTTGGATTGGCCATACATACCTTCGTCTGGTTCCCGCTGATTTTGCGCTTCGGTTTCCACGTCGATGCCCGACGACATCTGAAAAACATGTCTACCCCGCTGCTGACGGCATTCTCTACCGCCTCGTCGGGCGCCACCCTGCCGCTCACGCTCCATGCCGTAGAGCATAAGGACGGCGTCTCGCCCCGCGTAGCCCGTTTCGTCGTGCCCTTGGGGTCGGCGGTCAATATGAGCGGGACAGCCTTGTTGGAATGTGTCGCCGTCCTCTTCATTGCGCAGGCTTACGGCGTGGATTTGTCCGTCGGACAGCAGCTGACAGTCGTCTTTACCTCGCTGATATGCGCCATCGGGGCGGCGGGGATACCGATGGCGGCCTTGGTGATGATGACCATGATTTTACACGCCGTGCATCTGCCCATCGAAGGCATCGGGCTGGTCATCGGCGTAGACAGGCTGTTGGATATGATGCGTACCACCGTGAACGTCTACGGCGACACCTGCGTGGCGGTGATGGTCGCCAAATCGGAAGGCGAAACGCTCTCGATAGAATAACGGGCAAGGAGATCGGCCTGAACGTCCGGACGGAAAAAGTCGGCGAAAGCCCCCGACCGAAGGAGCGCCGAAGGATCGCCGGAGGCCGGGCGACGGCCGTCGGGATGGAGCAGCCAGAGATGCGTGGCCGAACGCAGGGCGAGGTCAAGGTCGTGCGTGGAAAGAAGTATCGTCTTGCCCGCTTCGTCGCAGAGACGACGAAGGAGGGCAAAGGTGTCGATACGCGCCGGAACGTCCAGATAGGCCGTAGGCTCGTCCAGAACGATGAGCGGGCATTCTTGGGCAAGCGCCTTGGCTATCACAGCCCTCTGACGTTCGCCGTCGCTCAGGTCGGACAGTCGGGCGGCGGACTTGTGGGCGATGGACACGGCATGGAGAGCGGCGTCGATGATACGGCGGTCGGCTTTGCCGAGGCGGCCGAAGAAACCGGTGTGCGGATGCCGGCCAAGCGAGACGAGGTCGTAGACGGTAAGACCGCCGGCATCGATTTTCTCCGTCAGCACGACGCCGGCCGTCCGCGACAGCTCCTCCTGCGTATATCGCCCGATGGCTTTGCCGAAGAGCTGCACCGCACCGTCGGCCGGAGGCAGAAAGCCGCAGAGCGTCCGCAGGAGGGTCGATTTGCCGGCGCCATTGACGCCGAGCAGGCAGGTGAGGCCGCCGCGCGGAGCTTGCAGGTCGAGACCTGAATAGACGGTACGGCGATGTCCGCCGCGAAGCGGGTAAGCCAAGCTGAGGTTATGCGTCTCGACGGCCGGCATGTTCAAGGCATCGGCGGTTTTCAAGGTATCGGCGGGAAGAAGAGGTAAGCCGCAAGAATGGCGGCGATCACTCCCGCAAGGTCGGCCAACAGGGCGCAGGGCAACGTATAACGCGTGCGGCGTATGCCGATGCTCCCGTAGTAGAGGGCAAGGACGTAGAAAGTGGTGTCGGTAGACCCTTGCACGATGCAGGCGAGGCGGCCGGCGAAGGAGTCGGCGCCGTAGGTCGTCATGGCGTCTATCATCAGTCCGCGCGCACCGCTGCCGCTGAGCGGCTTCATCAGGATGGTGGGGAGGGCTTCGACGAAAGAGGTGTCGCAACCGACGGCAGCGACGGCGGCGCGTATGCCGCCGATGAGACAGTCCATAGCCCCCGAAGCGCGAAAGACGCCGATACCCACGAGTATGGCCACGAGGTACGGTATGATGGTCACCGCCGTCTGAAAGCCTTCCTTCGCCCCCTCGATAAAAGCTTCGTAGACGTTCACCCGTTTGCGTATCCCTACGGCGATGAAGCCGCAGATGACGGCGAAGAGGAAGAAGTTGGCCGCCGGCGTGGAATAGGCGGAGAGGGCTTCCTGACCGGCGTAGCGCAGCATGAGGCACAGGCCGGCAATCACCGCCCCCACGGCGAGGGATACCGCAGCGACGGCTCGCCGACCGATATGCAGCCGCTGTTTCCGTCCGACGGCAATCACCGTCACGAAAGTCGCCACCGACGTGGCCAGCAGGATGGGCAGGAAAACGTCGGCAGGGTTGGCGGCGCCGAGTTGCAGACGGTACATGAGGATGGTCACCGGCAGCAAGGTCAGCCCCGAAGCGTTGATGCAGAGGAACATAATCATCGGGTTGGTAGCCGTTTCCCTGTCGCCGCCGTTGAGTTCCTGCAACTGCTGCATGGCTTTGAGGCCGAGGGGGGTGGCGGCATTGTCCAGGCCGAGCAGGTTGGCCGAGAAGTTGAGGACGATGGCGCCGGTGACGGGATGCCCCTTGGGAATGTCGGGGAAAAGCTTGCTGAAAAGCGGAGCAGCCCAACGTGCCAACGCCTGCACCAGTCCGCCTTTTTCGCCTGTCCGGAGGATACCCAGCCAGAAACAGAGGACGCCCGTCAGCCCCAGAGATACCTCGAAGCCCATCTTGGCCGAGGCGAACGACTGGTTCACGATGTCGGAAAACACCTCCGTATCCCCCATCAGAATCCTTCCCGCCGCCACGACGAAGGCGATGAGAAAGAAACCTGCCCAGATGTAACTCAGCGCCATCTATCGGTCTTTGCGGAAGTTCTTACGCACCAGAAAGAGGGAAACGAGGAAGTTGAAGGTCAGCAGGCCGCCGCAACAGGCGATGAAAAAAGCCAGCCACGGCTTTTCGTCGCAAAGCGCAAAATAGGCGATCGTCGAAGCCGCCGCCGTCAAAATGGCAAGGATAGCGAAAAGTCGTGTAAAAATCTTTCGTCTGTTCATGGTAACGGGAGCAAAAACTTTAATTTATCGGAAACCGCTTGCAAAGTAAGACAAAATACCGACTTTTGCCCTCTGAAAATCAACGGCAAAATACATGGAAGTAGCTATCGTAACGCTGTTCGTCTTAGGGTACCTTTTCATCTCACTCGAACATCCCTTAAAGGTAAACAAGGCGGGGACGGCGTTACTGACGGGTACGCTGCTGTGGGTGCTGTATACTTTCTCGGCAAGCGACTATATCCCCACGGTGTCGGCGCACGAGTTCGAAATCTTTCTCTTGGGGAAGCCGCAGTACGCCGACCTGCCTTTTGCCGAACAGTGTCTGCATTTCGTTCTGGACTTTCAGATCGTGGAGTGTCTGGGCGGGATAGCGAGCACGATATTTTTCCTCATCGGGGCGATGGTGACCGTCGAGCTGGTAGACGTACACGGCGGCTTCCTGTTCATCACCAACAGAATAACGACGAAGAACAAACGGCGTATCCTCTTCATGGTTACTGTTCTGACGTTCTTCATGTCAGCCGTTCTCGACAACCTCACCACCTCTATCGTCATGGTGATGCTCGTCAGCAAGTGGGTCGGTAACTTCCGCGAGCGGTGGGTCTTCGGCAGCATGATCGTCATCGCCGCCAACAGCGGCGGCGCATGGTCGCCCATAGGCGACGTCACCACCATCATGCTCTGGGTGCACGGCAATATATCCGCTTGGGAGACGATATCCCACCTGTGGTTGCCAAGTATCGTCTCGGTCGCCGTCCCGTTGGCCATTCTGCTGCCGGCGCTTCACGGCAACGTCACTCCGCCTAATGTCCCCGTCCGCCAGAAAGAAAACGCCATCCTGAACGAACTCAAAACCAAAGAACGCCTCTCTATCCTCATACTCGGCCTCTGTTGCCTCCTCTTCGTCCCCATCTTCAAAGGCCTCACCCATCTGCCGCCTTTCATGGGTATCCTGTTGGGCGTCGGCGTCCTCTGGATATATACGGATATCATGTACCGCCGCAAGTCCTCCGTCGATGAAAGCATCAAGCTGCGCCTCTCGAAAGTCGTCCAACGGATAGACTGGACGACGCTGCTCTTCTTCATCGGTATCCTGCTGGCCGTCGATACGCTGCGCTTCTCCGGCATACTCGGCTCGTTCGCCGCCATGCTCGACCGTACCGTCGGCAACGTGCTGGCCATCGACGTCATTATCGGCATGATATCGGCCATAGTCGATAACGTCCCCATCGTGGCCGGCGCCATCGGGATGTACCCCGTCATCAATGAGACGATGCTCGCCACGGCGGCAGACCCCGTTTATGCGGCCAACTTTCTGCCCGACGGCGCTTTCTGGCAGTTTCTGGCCTATTGTGCCGGCGTAGGGGGCAGCATCCTCCTGTTGGGTTCGGCCGCCGGCGTGGTGGTCATGGGGCTTGTACGTATCCCTTTCTTCTGGTACCTCAAACGCATCACGTGGATAGCCTCCGCCGGCTACCTCTCCGGCGCCCTCGTCTATTACCTCCAAACGCTCATCCTCAACTGACCGAACGATGGAGGCTCCGAAAGAATATATCCGCATCAAGAACTTCGGCCCCATCTGCGAGGTGGAATTAGATCCTGTGCGTCCTTTCGTCGTTATCGTCGGGGCGTCCGGCTCGGGAAAGAGTACGGTCATGAAAGCGCTTGCGCTCTTCCGGTGGATATACAAGACGCTCACTGTCAGATCCTGCCTGTACCACGCAGGGCTGTCCAAGCAGCCGCTTGATTCCCTCCCGCAAACGATATGGGAAGGTAACGGCATGGCGAAGTTCGTCCGTCCGACAACGCAGATAACTTACGTGCGGGGCAATGTGGAGATTACCTATGCGAACGGGGTGCTTGCGGCCTCCCGTATCGTCCCCCAAACCGAGCTAAGCCTCGAAAAGATCTGTTTCGTCTCGGAACGACGGGTTACCATCTCGGCCTTGCCGGAGGCGCAAAGGTTGGAGTACATGGATTACTTTCCGGCGGAAACGCTCAGCGACTTTCGGATGGCGGCGCAGTCTGTCAGGGATTTGTCGTTGGGTTACCTCGGTATCAGATACCTTGCCGAAGAGACCCCGCTCGGCATGAAATACTGCATTGCGAACGCCGAAGGAGAGGGTGATGAGGATTACAAAATAGACCTGCATACGGCTTCTTCGGGGATACAGGCCGTCATCCCTTTGGCCGTCATCGTCGAGTATTTCGCTCGGCATTACAGCTTTGCGAAGCGTTTCGACCCTATGGTGACAGCCCATAACGTCCACATTCACATCGAAGAGCCGGAATTGAACCTCTATCCGGAAAGTCAGCGGGACTTGATCAACTTCATCGTCAATCGCTGCCTCGTGGAAAAACATGACGGCTACGGCATGACGGTGATGATGACCACCCACAGCCCCTACATCGCCAATCACCTGAACCTCCTCCTGATGGCCGGCATGAAAGGGAAAGAGGAGGACGGCGCTTTCCTGCGGGAAGAGGACGTCGATGTGTTTGAAATATTTGGTGGATATCTCAACCACCTGAAACAGCCCGGACAGGTACCTATCAACACCCGTTCGATGTCCGACCCGATAGCCGACATCTACGACCGTTACAACGAGCTGGAAAATGAATGACCTTCCGCTTTCCGGCCTCGCCGACCATCTCCACTCATCGAAGCCGGAGTATCCCTTGCCGGAGCGGCTTTCCGTCCGCAAGGAAACGGTCTGTGACGCCCGTTTCGATATTCAGGACAAACGCCCCCGCATCAAGCAACCTGTCGGCGCAGGCAGCGCTACGTACATCAACAGGGAACGGAAAACGCTCGTCCTCATCGACTACGAAAACTTCCTCAACCAAATGCCGAAACATGCGGAGGGGATAAAACGTTGCGATTTCATTGTCTATGAGGAGGGTAAATCGGTCTTCATCCTGCACGAACTTTCCCAAAGCAGCAGGGCGAAGAACAAGCGGCGAGATGCCAAACACCAACTGCTCACGACCGCCAAACTACTCACGAAGGTAGAAGCAACACGAAGCTTCATAAGTGTCTTTGCAAAAAAGAAATGTGTTTTCTCCAACCGCCCCAAAACCCATCCAATCCCCGATGTAGCGCAGCCGTTTATCCGATTGCCGCAAGCGCCTGCCGAATACTATTTGGGCTTCTCTTTCATGGAAACGACGGAAATCACGGTATAACCACAAAATGAGAACGATATGAGAAGTTTATTTACGGTAGCGATGGCCTCCTGCCTGTTTGTCGGATGCGCCTTCGGGCAGGAAAAGGAAATCAAGCTGGTGACGCCCGACAGGGAACGGGGCGAGGGACTGATGAAGGTGCTGGAAAAAAGGAAGTCGGAGCGCACTTTTTCGGAGAAGGAACTCTCGGCGCAGGACTTGTCAGACCTGCTCTGGGCGGCCAACGGCGTGAACCGTCCCGACGGACGGCGGACGGCGCCATCGGCTGTCAATGCGCAGGAGGTGGACGTCTTTGTCCTCACCAAAGAGGGGGCTTACCTCTACGATGCCGGAGGGCATCTCCTCCGCCTGCTCACCGCCGGTGATTTCCGGACGGCCGTCGCCGCAGGACAGGCGTTCGCAGCCGAAGCGCCCGTCAGTATCGTGTTGGCAGCCGACTTGTCGCGTCTACGCGGAGGTGACGAACGGACGAAACTCATCGGCGCCGTAGATGTGGGCATCGTATGCCAAAACATCAACGTCGCCTGTGCCGCCCTCGGACTGGCTACCGTCCCGCGCGCCACGATGGATAAGGAAACGCTCACCCGCATTCTCCAACTCAAAGAATCGCATCTCCTGCTGATGAATAATCCCGTCGGCTATCCTAAGGAGTAGCGAATGAGGGTTTTCCTGCAATCCGTTTACGGGCAGGTCATCCTCGGAGGGATGATCTGTTGGTGGGCATGGCGTTGGTTGCCGAAAGGCGGATGGGGGCGAAAAGCGCTCTTGGGCGTTTTCGCATTGGAATGGGGAGTCTTTTTCACGGGCTTTTTCTTCCACGACGTATTGCCGGACGCCGTGATGATTCCCATCATGCTCGTCTGTAACACGTGGTACTTGGCGCTGATTTATTACGCCGCCGTCCCCATCCTTCTGCTGCCCTTACGCTTCGCCCCCGAACGGTGGCGCGGGACGTTGCGCGCCGGATTGGCGACTGTTGCCATGGTCGGGATAGCCCTCCTGTTGGTGGCAGGCTACGACAAGGTGTCTCACCCCGTCGTGCGCCACGTCCGACTGACGATACCCAAACATGTGCCGGAACGGGACAGCCTGACGATAGTCCTCATGAGCGACCTCCATATCGGCGAAATCGTCGGCAAGGAATGGGTTCGGCGTTACGTGGAATTGAGTAATGCCCAGTGTCCGGACATCGTCGTGTTGGCAGGTGACCTGATCGATTACGAGGTGCGTTTCGCCGAAGCCATGCACGCTGAGGACGACCTGCGCCGCCTCCATGCGCCTTTGGGCGTCTATCTCGTCTACGGCAACCACGAATACCGTGCCAACTATATCGCCAAGCAACGATGGCTGCATACCGTCGGCGCCACCGTCCTCGTCGATTCCGTCGCCTCGCCGGACTCTCTCCTCTACCTCGTAGGGCGTGACGACTATATCAACCCGCAACGGGCGACGCTCGCTTCCCTCATGCGTCTTCCGGATCGTTCCAAACCCCTCATCGTTCTTGACCACCAGCCCAATACGCTCAACGAATCCGCCATGAACGGCGCTGACCTTTGCCTGCACGGACACACCCACAACGGCCAGATATGGCCGGCCCCTCTGCTGTTACGTCTCGTCTACGACTGTCCTTACGGCTACTGCCGCAAAGGCGCTACGCAATACGTCGTCAGCTCCGGCATCGGCATAGCCGGCCAACCCTACCGCATCGGCACCCGCTCCGAACTCGTCGTCCTCCACCTTCATTTTTTGCCGTCCTGACCATGAGGGGCGAGGGAAGCTCATCGGTTCAGTTCTTCGATGAGGCGGGGGCATTGGCCCCACTTGTCGATGAGGAACAGGACGTAACGGATATCTACCGCTATGCAGCGTTGCAGTTCCGGCTCGAAGGCGATATCCCCGCTCATGGCTTCCCAATTACCGTCAAAAGCCAAGCCGATAACCCGTCCGTGACCGTCGAAGACCGGACTGCCGGAGTTACCTCCGGTGATGTCGTTGTTCGTCAGGAAACAGAGTTGCAGTTCCCCCTTAGCGTTGGCGTAGTCCCCAAAATCACCCTCGCGAATGAGTGCGAGGAACTCTTGCGACATATCAAACTCGTCCGACGCAGGATCGTATTTCTCCAACAGTCCCTGCTGAGTCGTATAGTGCGAATACCATGCGGCATCGTAGGGGCGATAACCGCCTACCGTCCCGTAACTCATGCGCATGGTCGAATTGGCATCCGAGGGGAGTAAACGGTCGGGATACATCTCCCGCAACGCAGCGTAATAGAGGCGTTCGCCTTGCGTTATTTTGTCCTTTTGCGCGCCCCGCAGTCCTTGCAGTTCGTAGATGGACAGCATAGCCGAGAGGCTCAGCTCCGCCGCCGGATCTTTCAACAGCTTACGGTAACGTTTGGGGGTTTTCAGCATCCGTTCGACGCCTTCGGGCGAAAGCAAGGCCGTGCGACGGAAAACGTCAGCCGCATAACGGTCGTAGTCCCCCCTGTACTTTTTGTCGATTTTCTCGAAGATATCCGGCAGATATGCTTCGTCTACCCGTTCCTTCACGATACGCATCATCGCCGCCAATACCTGCCGATCCAGTTCCGGCACATAGTCTTTGAAAAACGGCAGGATACGGTCTTGCAGGAACACATCGATATCTTCTTCCGACGAGCCTTTGGCATCCACTCCCCGTACCATGTCCGCCAAGCGTACGATTTCCGCTCCGCGAGAAAAGGCTTCCGTGAGGTAGGTCAGGTTACGTACATATTTGTCCGTCCCCCGATAGCCGTCTTTCAGCAGTCCCAACACCTCTCCGTAGCGTTCTTCCCGCAGGGTGTCCGCTTTCACCCATTCGGCAAACTCCGTCTCTTCGGCCTGTTTCCGCTCTATCACGCCCAAACGGGACAAACCGCGATTCATTCCTATCGAGTTTTTCCAATAGTTGGAACTCCCCGCATATTTGGAGGCGTATTTGATACGCACTCCGGCATCCGCCCGCATGGCCGCCCGCCAGATATCCTGTTTCACTTCCCTGACGGCTATGCGCGGCTTGTTCACCGCCTCTACCCGCTGTTGGACGCCCCATGAGCACAAGTAACGGTCTGTACTGCCGGGAAAGCCCGTCGTCATCGCAAAATCCTCTGCCGCATATCCCGAACGCGACACTTCGGCCACATATTTCGGGCTGTAAGGGACGTTACTTTCGGCATAAGCCGCCGGCGCATTGGCGCTGTCCGCATAGACGCGGAAGACCGAGACGTCTCCCGTATGGCGGGGCCACATCCAGTTGTCCGTATCCCCGCCGAACTTTCCTACCGACATCGGCGGGGTGAAGACCAGTCGCACATCCCTGAACACGTCGTACACCAGCAGGTAATACTTGTTGTGGTTGTAGAAGGGCGTCACCGCAGCCGCTCGAAACTCCGATTTACCTATGGAATCGCAGATGACCTTCCCGATGGAATCCACCATAGCCAGACGTTTCCCTTCGTCGGTAATCCCTTCGACGGCGGCGGCCATGCGTTCGCTCACGTCTACCGTTTCCCGCAGGTAACGCACGGTCAAGCCCTGTGCGGGCAGCTCTTCGGCGTAGCTGTGGGAGACGAAGCCGTCCCGCAGGAGATCCCTCTCCACGCTGCTCAACTGTTGAATAGCTCCCAATCCACAGTGGTGGTTGGTAAACACCAGCCCTGCTTTCGAGACCGTCACCCCCGTACATCCCCCACCGAATATCACTACTGCGTTGGCCAGACAGGCCGCCCCTTCGGTTTCATTGTAGAGCAAATCCGCTTCGGCGACCCATCCCAGGTCTTTCATCCGTTCCCTGTTCTCTTTACCCAGCTCTTTGAGCACCCACATCCCCTCATCTGCGACCGCTTCCATTCCGCCTATCATACCTGCCGCCGTCAGGACACACCATGCCCAAGTCCGCACTCCTGTCATCGCTGCCCGCAGCGCCACGAACGCCGAATCCCACATATTTTCCATGTCGCAGATTGAAATTAAGTCTAACTTCGCCCTACAAATGTAGGTGGTTTTATGCACAATGGCGATGCAAGAAGAGGTGTTCTCGGCGGATTGGAATCGGACAGGGGATAAGATTTACGGGATGACGGCCGCAGACGTGGAACGCGCCTTGATAAAACGCCGGCTAAGTGTGGAGGACTTCATGGCGCTCATCTCGCCGGCGGCTTCCAAATACCTCGAAGAGATGGCTGCCCTCAGCCGACGCTATACGCAGGAGCGTTTCGGGAAAGCGATACGTTTCTACGTGCCGCTCTATCTGACCAATTCCTGTACCAACCACTGTATCTACTGCGGTTTCAATTACCGGAACGACATCCGGCGGATCATACTCACCGAAGAACAGATCCTTCAGGAAGTGGAAGCTATCAAGGCGATGGGCGACTTCCGCCACATATTGCTCGTCACGGGCGAAAACCCTCGCGATGCCGGCATAGACTACCTCGAGCGCAGCGTAGCGCTGGTACGGCCTTTTTTCTCTTCCATCTCCATAGAGGTTCAGCCTTTGCGGGAGGAGGACTATCGCCGTCTGTCCGCCGCCGGCGTCAGCGCCGTCTACTGCTATCAGGAGACCTACAACAGCGAGCGTTACCGGATTTACCACCCCAAGGGGATGAAGTCGAAATACGCATGGCGACTGGAAGCGTTTGACCGGATGGGGCGCGCAGGCATGAGAAAGATCGGCTTGGGCGTACTCATCGGATTGGAGGACTGGCGCACGGACGTGGCCATGATGGCCGGACACCTCCGTTATCTGCAACGCAAATATTGGCAGACGCTCTATTCCGTCTCCTTTCCGCGTATCCGTCCACATACGGGCGACGCCTTTCAACCCAATGTGGTGATGAGCGACAGGGAATTGGCGCAACTCATCTTCGCTTTCCGTATCTTCGACAACGACGTCGAGATGACTCTCTCTACTCGCGAAAGTTCCGTCTTCCGCGACAATATGGCCACCTTGGGTATCACCTCCCTGAGCGCCGGATCGAAGACCGACCCGGGCGGTTACTCCGTCTTCCGCACCGAGCTGGAACAGTGGGCTATCAACGATAACCGCAGCCCTGCGGAAGTTGCCTCCGCCGTCCGTTCACAGGGCTACGACGTGGTCTGGAAAGACTGGGATTTGAGCTTGCAAGAGGCAGTTTTTGCCTGACCGGAAGACGGCGAACGCTTAAAGACGCTACCTTTGTCAGCCCGTTTGCCCGTTTCGACTTTCGACGGACAGGGGCTAAAGGCCGGCAGTTATGCACCAGCAGGAAGATGTCTTCAGGAGGTTTCGTGAATCCCTCGCTCGTGCGGATGGACGTATCCATCTGATGAGTAACGCTGTGTCTGCCGAAATGCGGGACGCATGGTTCCATGCCGTGCGCCGCGAATGTATGACGCGCCGCCGTTTCGGACAGATCGAGGTGTCGGAGGCCGAGATAGAGGAAGCCTTTCAAGCGTTGTGCAGCGAGGTGAACGGGATAAACGAGAAAAAACATGCTATCGTCGTCTTGGTCGTTTCCGGATCAATCAAAGCCTTGCGCCGACTGGAAACGTTTGCCGCAACGGCCGAAGGCGAGCTGGCCGACTGGCTGCAGCTGGCTGTCTCCGACCTGAGCGTCCGTTTGCAGACGGAACTGTTGGGCGAGCCGCACATGCTGATAGCCTCCGGACTGGGCGCAAAAGACGACAAACTGCGTTTCTTCGCCCTCTTCTCCTCCAACGGCGACGCTCCTTTCGAAGCGTGGCAACAGCGTTTCATGGAGAAGGAGTTCACTTATATTCTCTCGGAAAAAGGTTGCGAGATAGATATCCTCAATGTGGGCGAACGGCATGTGGAACTGCTCTTCCTCGTACCGCTCGCTACCGATTGCTTCAGTATTCTGGCCAAACTCATCGAAGAGTGCAATGAATACGGTCATTTCCTCTCGCCCCGACTCTTCGTCTCGAATGCGAAAAGGATGGCCGAGGAAGAGATACAGCAATGGAAACGGTCAGACAAGCCTTAAAATACGGCGTAGTGGGCGCAGGTAATACGCTGCTCACCGCTGCCGTGATATGGGTGATGATGCATTGGTGCGGCACAGGCGATGTGACGTCCAACTTCACGGGCTATGTCGCCGGGTTGCTCAACAGTTTCTTCTGGAACCGCCGCTGGACATTCCGCAGCAACACCGGGTGGTTTGCGGGTGGCTTGCGTTTCCTCATCGCCTTCCTGATATGTTACCTCCTGCAACTCGGCGTCCTGCTGTTGCTGCGCCGGCACATGGCTTTCAGCCCCTATAGCAACCAACTCATCGCCATGGGCGTCTATACGGCGGTCAATTTCGTCCTCAACAAGTATTTTACTTTCAAGTCTCCTGCGCAGCAATGAATACTCTGAGCCTTATAGTCCCCTGTTACAACGAAGAAGCGGTCTTGCCGGAAGCTTACCGGCGGATGAAAACGGTCATCGATGCCCTCGCCGATGACTGGGTGGTGGATATCATCTGCGTCAATGACGGCAGTAGCGATGCTACGCGCCGTATCCTCGACGCCCTTGCCGCCGCCGACGCTCGTGTCAAGGTGCTCCATTTCTCGCGTAACTTCGGCCATCAGCCTGCCGTATCGGCCGGTATACACCAGAGTCGCGCCGATTTTGCCGTCATCCTCGACGCCGATTTGCAAGACCCTCCCGAACTGATTCCTACCCTGTTGGAGGTTCAACGGCGCGAGCAGGCCAACTCGGTCTACTGCGTCCGCCGCTCACGCGCCGGTGAGAGCCGTTTCAAACTGACCGGCGCCAAGTTTTTCTACCGTACCCTCAACGCAATGAGCGAGGTGCGCTTCCCGCTCGATACGGGCGACTTTCGACTCATCGACCGCAAAATCATGGACCAGTTCAACCGCTTCGGCGAACGCGGCAAGTACATCCGCGGCCTCATCAGCTGGGTCGGCTTCAAACAGGTGCCTTTCTTTTACGAACGGGAGATGCGCTTTGCCGGCCAAACGAAGTATCCTTTCGGCAAGATGCTCGCTTTTGCGTCTCGGGCGTTGCTGTATTTCTCGAAGAAACCTCTTAAAATGGCTATGAGTCTGGGCTTTCTGGCCGTCTCCATCGGCTTTGCTCTGCTGATTTGGTTTACCTTGGGGAAAATATACGGTTTCAGCCATGCCGAATCCGGATGGACCTCTCTCATCACCACCGTCATCTTCTTCGGCGGTATCCAGTTGATCACTGTCGGTGTCCTCGGACAATACATAGGCACGCTCTTCGACGAAATCAAGGCGCGTCCGGAATACATTGTAGATGAACGTGTTAATTGCGAATGAAAGGTTTGTTTTGAATAATTAACTGCCGAAGAACATAATTTTTCGTCCAAACGCTTGCATCCTGAACAGAGATGCCTACCTTTGCATCGTGGTTTTTCTTTTTTCATAATAGTATTAGATTTAAGGTTAACAAGTTTGTTTAGGGTTGTCGTGAGACAACCCTAAATGTTTTGTACCCTCCCCCCTTCTTTATTCTCTCCCTGTCCATAACCCAAGCTTCCCTGTACTTGCCTAAATCAAGTGCGGGTATCTCAGGGGTGCGTATGTAGGGGTCGGTGCAGGGGTCGCGTATGCAGGCTCCTTATCCATAGCTCAAGCTTCCCTGTACTTACTCAACTCCGCCTTTTTCCCCTATCTCAATTTTTCCCTTGCAGGCTCTACCCAATGCCGTCAAGTCAAGGTGACTCTACCCCAAGGCCATCAGGCAAACGGGAAGGATTCCCCCCTTACTCCCCTGTTTCCCCTGACTTGTTTCCCTTCGACTTTTCGACTTAATGACATCTGAAAAAATAGCAAGCGTGACCTCATCGTCATTCGGAAGTTACGGCCACCGGAAGAGGAAAGGGGAAGAGTATCGGGTGGTTTTGGAGAGGGGAAAGGGATGCGGCAAAGAGGGGGAAAGAAGAAAAAAGGGAAGGGAAGTATTGGGGGCTTTAGATGAGGGAAAGGATGCGGCAAAGAGGGGGAAAGAAGAAAAAAAGGGAAGGGAGTGTCGGGTGGCTTTGGAGAGGGAAAGGATGCGACAAAAAAGGAGAAAAGAAGAGGAATGGGGAGAAGGTATCGGATGGCTTGGAAGTGGTAGGAATGCAATAAAGAGGGGAAAAAAGCGGAAAAGGAGGAGGAAGTATCGGGGTGGTTTTGGATGAAGGAAAGGATGAAGGAAAGGATGAGGGAAAGGATGCGACAAAAGAGAGGGAAGGAAGAAAAAAAGGGAAGGGAGTGGCGGGTGGCTTTGGAGAGGGAAAGGATGCGACAAAAGAAGAGGAAAGAAGAGGAAGGGGGGAGAAGGTATCGGATGGCTTGGAAGAGGTAGGGATGCAATAAAGAGGGGAAGAATGTTGAATGCGTTGAGGAATTATCGGGTGGCTGT
>JAITAD010000030.1 GCA_031284275.1 Tannerellaceae bacterium | reverse complement strand
AAAGAGGAGGAAGGAAAAGAGGAGGAAGGAAAAGAGGAGGAAGGAAAAGAGGAGGAAGGAAAAGAGGAGGAAGGAAAAGAGGAGGAAGGAAAAGAGGAGGAAGGAAGAGAGGGGGAAGGAAGAGAGGGGGAAGGAAGAGAGGGGGAAGGAAGGGAGGAGGGGAGGGGAGGGAGTGGGTGGGGTGTGGGAAAAATGATGTAGCTTTGCGGGGTGAAAAAAGTAAGGGCGACGGCAGAGGAGAGGGGGGGGGCGCGGGCGCGGAAGCGGGCGCGGATAGCGAAAGCGTAAGGGGGAGCGGGAGCGGGAAGAAAAACAGGGAAGGAATAAGCAAAAAAGAAGGGGTGAAAGGGGTATGGCGACGGTGAGGCCGGTTAGGGGGAAGATGCCCCGTATGGGTGCGGGATGCTTTCTGGCAGAGACGGCGGCGCTGATAGGCGACGTGGAAATGGGTGACGAATGCAGCGTGTGGTACGGGGCGGTGATACGGGGGGACGTCAATACGATACGTATCGGTAACGGCGTGAATATCCAAGACGGTGCGGTGCTGCATACGCTGTACGAGAAGTCGGTAATCGAGATAGAAGACGAGGTGTCGATAGGGCATAACGTGACGATACACGGGGCGAAGATAAAAAGGGGGGCACTGATAGGGATGGGGTCGGTGGTGCTGGACGGTGCCGTGGTGGGTGCGGGGGCGATAGTGGCGGCGGGGTCGGTGGTGTTGAGCGGGACGGAGATACCGGCAGGTGCGATATACGCAGGTGTCCCGGCGCGTTTCGTGAAGGAGGTGGACGCCGTCCAGTCGGCGGAGATCAACGGCAGGATAGCGCGGAACTACCGGATGTACGCCTCGTGGTACGAAGAAGAGAACAACACGAAAATAAATGGAGAACAAATGGGTTTTACTGCCTTCGACACAGGAACAACGGGATAAGGGGAAGGAGATATCGTCGTCGCTGTCGCTCCACCCAGTGGTGGGATTGCTGTTGGCGCAACGCGGAGTATGGTCGACGGAGGAAGCGGAGCGCTTCCTGAATCCCGACTTGAAGGACCTTCATGATCCATTCCTGATGGCTAACATGGAGTCGGCGGTGACGCGCCTGAACACGGCCTTGACGCGTCGGGAGAAGATACTGGTGTACGGCGATTACGATGCGGACGGTATAACGGCTGTCGCATTGGTGTACAAGTGCCTTCGTCGCTACACGTCGTCGTTGGACTACTATATCCCCGACCGTTACGAGGAGGGTTCGGGGTTTTCCTTCCAAGGGGTGCAGTATGCGGCGGATCATGGCGTGACGCTGGTCATCACGCTGGATTGCGGGGTGAAGTCGGTAGATCAGATAGCGCGCGCCCAAGCGTTGGGCATAGACGTTATCGTCTGCGACCATCACCGTCCGGACGATGCCATCCCATCGGCGTCGGCGATACTGGACACGAAATGTCCGGGTTCGCAGTATCCGTTCGACCATCTCTGCGGTTGCGGGGTGGCGTTCAAGTTCATGCAGGGTTTCCTGAGGAGTAACGGTTTGCCTATCAGCGAGCTGGAGGTATTTTTGGATCTTGTGGCGGTGAGCATAGCGGCGGATATCGTGCCTATCATAGGGGAGAACCGCATACTGGCGTACAACGGGTTGCGCCGGATCAACTATTCCCCCTGTCCGGGCATCAAGGGTATCATAGATATCTGCGGGATAGGGGGGAAACGCAACATCTCTACGGGTGACCTTGTGTTCAAGATAGGCCCGTTGCTGAACGCTTCGGGTCGAATGGAGAACGGTCGTGAGTCGGTGGCGCTGCTTCTGCTGAAAGACCGTAAGGAGGTGGCGGATAAAAGCCAGGAGATAAACCGCTACAACGAGGAACGCCGTGAGGTGGACAAACGTATAACGGAAGAGGCGTACGCTGCGGTGTCGGAGGGCCATCTGGAGAGCAACAAGTCGATAGTGATATACAACCCGAAGTGGCACAAGGGGGTGATAGGCATCGTGGCGTCGCGATTGGCGGAGACGTACCACCGTCCGGTGATCATCTTCTCGCGTTCCCCGGAGATGATAACGGGCTCGGCGCGCTCCCACGGGGCGTTCGACGTGTACAAGACGATAGAGGAGTGCCGTGATCTGGTGGAGAACTTCGGGGGCCATCCTTATGCGGTAGGTCTGTCGCTCCGTCCGGAGAATCTTCCGGCGTTCACGGAGCGCTTTCAGCGTTTGGTGGAGGCGGAGGAGTTCGTGATGTCGCCGCACATAGCGATAGACGCAACCTTGCCGCTGCGCGAGGTGACGTTCGAACTGCTGTCTGACATCAAACGGTTGAGTCCGTTCGGCCAGGATAACCATGTTCCGGTGTTCTATACGCCGAACGTCCGCGACTCAGGCCGCGGTCACTGCGTAGGTAAGGAGAACGAGCATCTGCGTTTGGGCCTTACGGACGATACGGTAGGTACGCCGATAAACGCCATCGGCTTCAACATGAGCCGTTACCTGCCGACGGTGAGAAGCGGCAACCCGTTCCATGTGTGCTATACGGTGGAGGAGTTCGCCCGCCGAAACGGCGCGGTACAGCTTCTTATCAAGGATATACGCTCGACGCACCCGTAAATCAGAAAAAACTACGTATATGGATATCTCCATCGTCATACCGCTCTACAACGAGGCGGAGTCGTTGCCGGAGCTGAATACGCGTCTTCGCGGGGTGTTGGAATCGGAAGGCCTGAGCTATGAGGTGATTTACGTGGACGACGGGAGTCAGGACGGCTCATGGGAGCTTATAGAAGGGTTTCACGGTGATGACCGTCGCATAGCGGGGATCCGTTTTCGTCGGAACTACGGCAAATCACCGGCGTTGCACTGCGGTTTCCGTCGCGCAACGGGTGAGGTGGTGATAACGATGGACGCCGACTTGCAGGACAGCCCGGATGAGATACCGTCGCTGTACCGGATGATAAGGGAAGAGGGTTACGACCTTGTCTCGGGTTGGAAAAAGAAACGTTACGACCCGCTCTCGAAGACGATACCGACGAAACTGTTCAACGCTACGGCGCGCAAGTTCTCGGGCTTGCCGCTGCATGACTTCAACTGCGGCCTGAAAGCGTACAGTAGCCGTGTGGTAAAGAGCATAGAGGTGTATAACGACATGCATCGGTACATCCCTTATCTGGCGCGTATAGCGGGTTTCCGCCGTATCACGGAGAAAACGGTACAGCATCAGGCGCGCAAATACGGGCGGACGAAGTTCGGGGTGAGCCGTTTCTTCAACGGTTACCTTGATCTGATAACGCTGTGGTTCACGTCGCGGTTCGGCAAGAAGCCGATGCATTTCTTCGGGGTGTTGGGTACGGCGATGTTTATGGTGGGTTTCGTGGCGTTGGTGATCGTCCTGTCGGCGAAGCTGGCGTCGATGATGTCCGATGCGGTGACGTTGCGTCCGTTGGTGACGAACTCGCCGTTCTTCTATATCTCGCTGACGGGGATGATAGTGGGCACCCAACTGTTCTTGACGGGGTTCATGGGGGAACTGATAGTGCGTAACTCGTCGCAGCGTAACAGTTACACGATAGACAAGGAGCTGTAGCGGCGGAGCGATGTGCGAGACGCTCGTAGAGGCTTTGCTGCCTGTTCCGGTTCCCGGCCGTTTCCTCTACCGGTTGCCGGCGGGGGTGTCGCAGTCGGTTCAGGCCGGTTGCCGCGTGACGGTGCCGTTCGGCCGGAGCCGCGTCTGTACGGCGCTCGTGACGGAGGTGCGGCGGGGTGCGGCGCCGGAGGGGGTGCAGTTGAAGGACGTGATGGCGGTTCTTGACGAGCATCCGGTGGTCAGGCCTCTCCAAGTGCGGTTCTGGCAGTGGCTGGCGGACTATTATCTGTGCAGTTGCGGTGAGGTGTACAAGGCGGCCGTTCCGGGTGGGGGCAAAGGATTCGTTTTTGCGGGGAAGAAAGGCGGCGAGGTTTTCGAGTCGGGTGGTACGGTCGTGCTGAGCGCTGCTCAGGAGGCGGCGTTTGCGGGTATTCGCGAGTCGTTCAGGACGAAAGAGGTGTGCCTGTTGCATGGGGTGACCTCAGGTGGGAAGACGGAGATATACGCCCGGTTGATAGCGGAGACGCTATCCCGCGGAGAACAGGCGCTCTACCTGCTGCCGGAAATCGCGGTGACGGCGCAGCTGACGGTTCGTCTTCGCCGTCTTTTCGGGGATCGTCTGCTGGCGTATCATTCCAAGTTCTCCGACAAGGATCGCAGCGCAGTCTGGAGTACGCTGCTGAGTGACGACTCGCCGCGCGTGGTGTTGGGCGTCCGCTCGGCGCTCTTCCTGCCGTTCTCGCATCTGGGGTTGGTGGTGGTGGACGAGGAGCATGAGACGAGTTACAAGCAGCAGGACCCTGCGCCGCGTTACCATGCCCGAAGCGCGGCGACCGTGTTGGCATCGATGCACGGAGCGAAGACGCTGTTAGGTTCGGCCACTCCTTCGCTGGAGACGTATCACAATGCCACAACGGGGAAGTACGGCCTCGTGGAACTCAAAGTGCGTTACGGGGACAGCCTCCTTCCGCACATCGTAACGGTGGACGTTCGTGACGAACGCCGGCGCAAGGTGATGCGGCATCCGCTCTTCTCTCCCCTGCTCATTGATCGGATGCGCGAAGGTCTGTCAGCGGGCGAACAGGTGATACTGTTTCAAAACCGTCGAGGCTTCTCGCCGTGGGTGGAATGTCAGGGATGCGGGTGGTCTCCCCACTGCGCTCATTGTGACGTGAGCCTGACCTACCACAAGGGTAGCGGCCGTCTGGTGTGCCACTACTGCGGATACAGCGTGTCGATGCCGACAAGGTGCCCCGAATGTGGCGCGGGGGAGTTGCGTACCCCGGGTTTCGGGACGGAAAAGGTGGAAGAGGAGACGTCGGCTCTTTTTCCCAGCGCCCGCATAGCTCGGCTCGACGTGGATACAGCCCGCACGCGTGCGTCGTACGAGCGTATCCTGACGGGATTCTCTCGCGGCGAAGCGGATATACTCATCGGTACGCAGATGATAGCCAAAGGGTTGGACTTCGGCAAGGTCTCGACGGTGGGTATCCTCTCGGCCGACAGTCTGATGAACTATCCGGACTTTCGCGCACACGAACGCGCCTTTCAGTTGATGACGCAGGTGGGGGGTCGCGCAGGCCGTCGTCACAGTCGCGGCGTCGTGATAGTGCAAACGTCCCAGTCGTCCCATCCGCTAATCCGCATGGTGGAGGAGTCGGACTACGTGGCGATGGCGTCGTCTCAACTGTCGGAGCGGCGGATGTTTCACTATCCGCCCTATTACCGTCTGCTGACGCTGGTGCTGCGTTCGCGTCAGGAGGATAAGTTGGAGTCTTTCGCCGCCGCATATGGGGCACGGCTCCGTACAAGTCTCGGGGAGCGCGTGCTGGGGCCGGTACCGCCGGTGATTACCCGTCTTCAGCGGTTACATATCCGTCATATCGTTCTCAAAACGGAGACGTCGGCCTCTCCGTCGCAGTTGCGGAGGTTACTGTCGTCAGTGCGCAAGGAGATGCGTTCTCATCCCGCATCGGGGCAGGTGACGGTTCACTACGACGTCGATGTGTAGAAAATCGCATCGCAAGGAAGAGCGGTGTCGATAGTTTTTCATTAGCTTTGCGGCTCGAAAGAAAAAAGAGAGTACAGATATAATGGCTACACTTGAAAAGATCAGGAGCAGGGCAGGTCTGCTGGTGGGCGTCGTAGGGTTGGCGCTGTTCGCATTTATCATCGGGGACTTCCTCAATTCCGGCTCGTCGTTCTTTCGGCAGTCTCAGGAGAAAGTGGCGGTGGTGAACGGTGAGACGATAACCATTCAGGACTACCAGAAACGGATAGACGAGATGACGGAGATGTACAAGTTGCAGTCGGGCAACAGCTCGCTGTCGGAAGACATATCCGTCCAAATCAGGGAGTCGGTCTATACGACGATGGTGCGCGAGAGCGTGTTGGGCGCCGAAGTGGCGTCGTTGGGGATGCGCGTGACGCCGGAAGAACTCTTTGACATGGTACAGGGGGAGCATATCTCACCGATGATCCTGCAAATGCCGATGTTCCGTGATGCGGAAGGCCGCTTCAGCAAAAGTTCTCTGCTCCAACTGCTCAAAGCCATAGACGAGGAAAATATCGCCGCAGCGCCTGCCGACCAACAGGAACAGTTGCGCTCGTTGCGTACATTCTGGCTTTTCTGGGAGAAGACGGTGAAACAGCAACGTCTGGAAGAAAAATATACCTCTCTGGTGACCAAAGCCATCACCGCCAACATCCTTGACGCTCGCAACCGCATAGCGGAAACGTCGAGCACGGCGGATATCCTGTTCACGACACAGCCGTTCACGTCGGTTCCTGATTCGTCGGTATCGATCAGCTCCGGCGAGGTGAAGAAACGCTACAAGCAGTATCGGGAACGTTATCCTCAGCAAAAGGCGCAGGTGATAGACTACATAGCGGTGGATATCGTCCCCAGTACGGAAGACTACGAGGAGGTGCGCAAGGAAATAGACGGTATCCGGGAGGAGTTCGCCGCATCGGAAGAGGTGGCCGACCTTGTGAACGAGCGTTCGGACGTTCCCTATACGGAGGTCTTCGTCGCGCTGTCGTCATTCGACGAGTCGGTGAAGTCATACCTCGCTACGGCGGAGCAAGGCGTGGCCTGCGAGCCGTTCTTCGAGAACGACGCTTACCGGATGTTCAAACTTATAGACACGAAGAAAGGCCCCGATTCCGTGAAAGTGAGCCATATCCTTGTCGGCGGGAAGACGGAAGAGGAGGTGTCGGCGCGTGCAGACAGTATCAGGGAGGCGCTTCGCCAAGGCTCCGACTTCGGCGTTCTGGCCTCGTCCCTCTCCCAAGACCGTCAGTCGTCCGAGAAAGCGGGGGACTTGGGTTGGTTCACCGAGACGTCGGCGTTGCAGAGCCTGAACGCTGAGTTCAAGGACTCTATCTTCGCCGCCAAGCCGGGTGAGGTGAAGTCGGTGAAGTCTCTCTACGGGACGCATCTGGTGAAAGTGACGGAGCGGACGGCGGAGGTGACGAAGTATAAGGTGGCGGACATCACCATCAGCGTATCGCCGAGTTCGACGACGTACAGCAATATCTATAACGCCCTCAATCGCTACGTGGCCGCCAACAATCGGGTGGACAGTTTCCGTACCGCCGCAGCGGAGGCCGGTTACCGTTTGCGAACGGATGTTCAGGTGACGGTATCCGACCAGACGTTGGAGTCTATCAAGGGGACACGTCAGGTGGTGCGTTGGGCGTTCGAGCACGACAAAGGGGATATCTCGGAGATATTCGAGTGTGACAACCGTTTCATCGTAGCGGCCGTAACGGCGTCTCTGGAAGAAGGTTACCGTCCGCTTGACGAGTCTTTGTCGGCTTCTCTGCGTCAGGAACTCATTTTGGAGAAGAAGGGCGAACAGATGGTCAAGGATCTGGAATCCCGCCACCTGACGTCTCTCAACGACTATGCCGCAGTGATGAACCAAGGCCGGATAGACTCCGCCAAGTTCGTGGGTTTCAATACGTCGCGCATCGTGGGTATCGGTTCGGCGCCGAAATTGAATGCGCTGATATCGCTGTCCGAGCCGGGTCAGGTGAGTGCGCCTGTGTCAAGCGCCGTAGGGGTGCATGTCTTCGAGGTGGTTCGCCGTAACGTTTCCGAACAGGCGGAAGTTCTTGACGAGCATCAGCAGGCCGTAATCATGAACCGTACCAACGGCTATCGTTACCAGTACCAACTGATACAGACGCTGATAGACAAGGCAGAGGTGGAGGATTCACGTATCCGTTTCTACTGATTCGGCGACCTTTCCTTTCGATATTAACAGCCGACACCTATGAACCGGCAGCAGCTTTTCGGGCAGATATGCGCCAAGCGCTCATTTCTCTGCATCGGGTTGGATACGGATATTGAGAAGTTGCCGTCGTGCCTGCTGCATGAGTCCGATCCGGTCTTTGCCTTCAACAAGGCCATCATCGACGCTACGGCCGATTTGTGCGTGGCCTATAAGCCGAATATGGCATTCTACGAGCGTATGGGCGCAGGGGGAATAAAGTCGTTCGAGCAGACGGTAGCCTATATCCGTTCGACATATCCCGAACAGTTCATTATCGCCGATGCCAAGCGCGGAGATATCGGGAACACTTCGGCGATGTATGCGCGTTACTTTTTTGATTCGGTCGGGGTGGACGCCCTGACGGTGTCGCCGTATATGGGCGAAGACAGCGTGCGTCCGTTTTTGGGCCATGCCGGCCGTTGGGTGATCCTGCTTGCCTTGACATCGAACAAGGGAGCGGCGGATTTTCAGTTCACGTCCGACGCTTCCGGCGAACCGCTCTTTGAAAAAGTTCTTCGCCGTTCGCAGGAATGGGGCACGGCAGAGGAGATGATGTACGTCACAGGCGCAACGCAGAGCGCATCTTTGCAGGCGGTTCGCCGTCAGGCGCCGGACCATTTTCTTCTCGTCCCCGGTATCGGCGCGCAGGGCGGCAGCCTCATCGAGGTGGCACGTGCCGGCATGAACGCCCAATGCGGCTTGCTGGTGAACTCCTCGCGAGCCATTCTTTACGCTTCTTCCGGTTCTGCGTTCGCCTCCGCCGCCCGTCGGTCAGCCAAGGAGGTGCAGACGGAGATGCAGCAAGCTTTGCAGGACTTGCTTCCGTCAAGGGACGGGATCGAAGCCTCCGGGTCCGCCGAAAGGGTGGCAGCGGAGTAAGCGCCGGACGGCAAGGAAAAGTCCTCTCCGGATGCCGTGCCGCCGAATGGCCAGCAGGGCATACTCGGAGCAGGTAGGCGTGAAGCGGCAGGCCGGCGGGAGATGTGGAGAGATAACGTTGCGGTACACTCGGATGGGAAATACTGTTAAGGCGATGAGCAGTCGTTTGCAGAGCGTCCGGTGAGCAGTAGCGTTCATATTAATAATCGTTGCACGTATTTAACCAAATATCCGCTAATATTTCACTATCCTTAACCATATTTACTCCACAACCCGCTGCTTTTGGCTATCTTTGCGGCCATGTATTTACGTAACGAACAACTTATCGCATTAGTATTATGAAAAGGTTTTATCGTTCGCTCTCCACCATGGCGCTCATCGCCGGTACGGCGCTTATTGCGCCGTTTGGCGTTGCTGAGGGGCAGCAAGTTTCCGATTTCTTGCCCCACCAGTACAAGGACGCCAATCAAAATGCCGCCGGCCGTTCATTTTGGTTTCCGGCATTGTATGGAGGCGAAACGGACGCTCTCTCTTCTCTCGAAACGGTCTACATCTCTTCCGCATCCGACGCTACCCCTGTTGAGGCAGCTTCTTTCGAGTGGCGCAACGCAGAGGATCTCCTGTTTAATGCTAAGAGCGACGATGTGGACGAGGTATATCCCAAGGCAACTACGGAAGCAGGAGATGATGTAGAGAAGATAGAACCTACGTCACTTTTCTCCTACCATTTCAATATTACCTATCCGGCCGGCCCCGGCGCTAAGGATCTCGGCGAAGTCACGCTGACAGGGTTCGAGGCTACAGCCGGTTTGCTTGCCGATTACCACCTTTTCTCCGTCCCCGAGTTCGTGTGGGTCGAAAAACCTAAGGGGACGCCCGCAGGGGAAGGGAAATATTTCGTTTATCGCGTTACAGGTATCAATCCCGATGTGCTCTCTTCCGTTGCAAAGATAGAAGGCAGGGATACTCTTTATAACAAGTTCTATTTCATCGGTGACGGTGAGGTGTCTCGCCACGATGCAGATGCCAATTTGAGCGGCAGTTGGTCGAGGCGTACAGCCACAGTCATTAAAAGCCTTGACGCCATTTCTTTCACGCCATCGGTTCCCGTTTCCGTTACGGGTGAGCCTGTTAATTTTTACGGTATCCTTAATAAGGATGCGGAAGTCCGTATCCGGCCGACCCGTTTCGCCACAGAGGGTGCAACCGGTGAAGCGGCCGGTTCTGCGATGTTCGACGGTTTCGTTGTGGGCGCCAGAGAAATCGCTACGCAGTTGGGCTTCGGCCTGAGCGGCGATCCGCGCGACAAATCCCTTTCCAAGGCGGATTTCACCCGCCTTGCAGGTTTCTTCAACACGGCGGGTGTCGGCGCTCTTGCCCATCACACGAACCCCTCTTTCGACTACAAATCCACTTCACTTACACTCCATCTCAAAGGCGCCAACGGAGCAATTGATGGCGACAACTCCGATGTCGTGCCGTTCAACGTTACGATAGAAGCGAATGCTTTCACCGCTCCGGGTCTTGCAGACCGTTTCAGTTCCATTTATTTCGAATCCGGCCTTGCCGGTGACCTCGGCGCCGCAGGCTTCTCTTACCTTACGCCTTACGCCGATGTGGAAGCCCTCGCACTTCTTACCACTGAACCCGAAAAGACCTATGCTGCTCGGGGAGGACGGTACAACCCGGGTTTCCAAACCATCTCCTTTGTCGGGAAATCGGGAACAGGCCCCTACACGGCTAAAACCGGAAAAGACCAACCGCTTTCCACAGGCGTTACCTTTACCGGCGCCTCTCTGTTCGCCGGCAAGGATATTGAGACGCTTCAGCTTCCCGGTTACCTTACCGAAATAGGTAACGAATGGTTCGCAGACGCTCATATTGATGTGTTGCAAGGCACGTTGGACAAAGTAACTTCTATCGGCGTCAGTGCTTTCGAGCAGTCTTTCATCAAAAACTACGAGCTTATATTCAATACCGCGGACGTGGTTTTTAAGCAAATCAGTGAGGAAGAGGCATTTGAAAGCGATGGTGTTGCGGGGTATGTCCGTCCGCTCGCACTTGACAGTAAATCAGCGAAAGCCGTCGTAAATATCGGTAACCGCGCTTTCTATAACCTTACGATTCCCGATGCCGGCAGTATAACAAAGGACTTCAAGTACGTTACCACTATCGGCGACTCTGCTTTCGCCAATACCAAAGGCGATCTTTCCGTTACAGATTTCGCCTATCTTGAGTCTGTCGGAAACGGCGCATTCGCCAACGATACCCTCGTGGTAAATACGGTGGGGGCCGACATTATCAAGCATGTTCTCGGCGGCCCGGCCTCAGGTTTAGAGAATACCGTTGTGGTTCCGTCCGACAGTTTCCTTACTACGCTTCCTGCCAAGCTCTTTGATGGCGTCAAAAAGATAAAAGCCGGAGCTGAGGAAATCAAGACGCCCGGTTTCTACTTTTCCGGCAAGGCCGTTCCTTCTACGGATATCCACGAAGAGGCGTTCTATAACGCTATTGTTTACGTTCCCTACGTCCATTTCGAGGCATGGAAAAGTATCCTCAAAACGTCCGTCGTAAAAGCTTACGGTATACCCGATAAAAAAACAGGAGGAGCCGTCAGGCTTTTCAACACTGACAATGGGGCAGCGTTCGGATTAAGCGCTGACTCTTCTTACTACGCCGTATCTTACGGCCAGTCCGATTACACGCTCAAACTGGACTTTACCAACGCCGTGAACAAGGGCGCCGCATATTATGCTATCAGCGGCCCTGCAGCGGCCGCCCCGTTCGGTATCCTCAGCAAGGAAGTCGAAATCCCTACCGATATCAAAGGGAGGGGTATCCTGCTGCCGTTCCCCGAACTACCTGCGGGTTTGTATACCATCTTTACCGGCGACGTAACGGGTAAGCAGCTTGACACCACTCTTGTGTACGTTATCCCGACCAACCTCTCCGAAGTTCGTATCGACACTATCAACCTTTCCTATATCGGTGAGGAGAACATCAAAACGTTCCTGAAGAATATTTCCGTCAAAGACATCGCTGTGTATGAATCGTCCTACTCCGACGCGACGCTGACTCTGACCGATGCCGATGCTCGTCTCTTCCCCATCAAGGACGTCAAAATAAAGGTGGACTCTACCTCTACCATCGCCACTTTGCGTGGCACGGGTAACTACGAGGGTGCCGCCGACATCTATCTCACATACCATCCCTTTGATATCTCTACCGCCGAGATCAGTCTCTCCGACGTTGATTTCACGGGTGCGCAAAAAAGCTATCCCTTTGAGGGTAAGGTTACTGCCGTGAGCGAAGGCTTCACGGTGGATATCACCCCTGACGTCAGTGTGGTCGAGTACACAGCTCCTTCTACCGTTACGATATTCCCCGTTGCGGTGACCGTCAAAGCCAAATCGGAATCGGAGAACGTTACAGGCCAGCAGAAATCGTCCTACAACGTTGTCGCTCCGTGGAGTAAGCTTGCCGAATATCCCTACGACCAGAGCGTCAACAAGACGGTTACATTCAACGGCCTGCCTTACGATATTTCCGATATCGTCAGCCTGCTCTTCCTCTCGGAAAGCGACTATACGATAGTGGCCATTCCGACAGTGGAAGCGACATACGAGTATGTAAAAGACCTCGGCACGTATAGCTCAGATCCTCTCAGCGTTCCGGGCACCTACGACATCTACATCATCCCTGCGGGCGACCGTATAGCGGAATACGCCAACAAGAAGAACGCACTCCTTGCGGGTACCGTCAAATATGAGCCTCTGACGCTTGCAAGCCTCAAAGACGCTTTTACCGTCAGCTTGTCGGGTTTGAGTTATAGCCTCTCCATCGACGAGGAAGGTTACGCCGGAGCGTATAGCGCCGTCCTGAAACCGGACGCAACGGCATTCACCGTCACCATCGATGCAGCGGCTGCCGCCACTATCGAGGGCTTGTCCGGAAATACGTTCGAAATCGCTATTCCTACGGAGTTGCCGACATCTCTCAGATTCGAGGCTTTCAACGGCGAACAGTATGTGGCATTCCCGCATAAGTCTCTCTACGTCAATCAGTCTTACGACCTTTCCTCTCATCTCAAAGCTAACAAGGGGGCCAAGCTGGACTTCCTCGGAGATATCGTATGGACGGTGTCCGGTAAGGAGGGTAAGATATGGGTTAGCGACAAGGGTGTGGTCACTGCCGGTCCTACCGATTGGGAAGGGGTTTCCGTGGTAGCTACCGTGAAAGGTACCGGAGTTTCGACGAGCATATCCGTCAGTGTACTTCTTGCAGGCGAAACTATACCGACGTCCGTCGCCGCCGCCTCGTCCGCTACGCGCAGCATCGGCTACGCCGACGGTAAGCTTCTCCTCAAAGGTTATGCCGGAACGACGGCTACGCTGTACCGCCTCAACGGCGTTGTCGCCGGACGTTTCAAGGTCACATCCCCCGAAGCGGCGTATGGTATAGCGTTGTCGAAAGGTTTCTACCTCGTCAAAGTCGGCACTACGGCTGTTAAGATTGTCGTTCGGTAAGCAGGTTACAACGAGAGAATCGTACAATTATTCAATAGCAGGGTCGGGCTTCGTCTTAGGGCGAAGCCCGATTTGTTTATATATGCTGCATCAGGGGTAGGGTAGGGGTGGGGAAAGGGAAGGGGACGGTTGAGTGGGGCGGAGTTTTACGGATGTGGGAAAAATCAGTAGATTTGCGGCGCAATCGTCTTAAAGCCTTGCGCCCATGAAGCACGACCTAAGCTCTCAGATAACGCTCACACGCATTCCTCAGCGGTATTACCGTCCGGAAAACGCTTTCGAACACTTGGCGCTGACCCGTCTGGAGAAAGTGCCGACGAAGATTTACGAGACGGCAGAACGCGGCACCGTAGCCGTAGCGGAACATATAGCCCGAAGTATACGGGAAAAACAGGAGAAGGGCGCTCCGTTCGTGCTTGCCATACCGGGGGGGCGCTCTCCGCTGCCGATATATCGCGAGCTTATACGGATGCACAAAGAGGAAGGCCTGAGCCTGAGTAATGTGCATGTCTTTCTGGAATATGAGTTTTACCCGCTGTCTCTGCCGGGGACGGGTAACATCTCTCATCTTCAAAGGGAGTTCTTCGACCATGTGGATATCCCCCGCAAGCAGATAGTCGCTCCGGACGGGACGATGCCCAAAGAGGCGATCATCGATTTCTGCCGCCGCTATGAGCAGCGCATAGAGGAGTCCGGCGGTATCGACTGTATGCTACTGGGTCTCGGCCGATACAGCAACGTGATGTTCAACGGTGCGGGGACTTTGTCGAGTACGCGTACGCGCCTCGTCCTGCTCGAAGGGGACTCCCGCAAAGAGGCTGCCCGTACGTTCCCTTCGGTGGAGAGCGTCCCTGCGGGTGTCATCACGATGGGTATCTCTACGATGATGGACGCTCGCGAGGTGATTCTTATCGCTTGGGGCGAGGATAAGGCCGATATCATCTTCCGTACGGTGGAAGAACGTGAGAGCGACGCCGTACCTTCGTCCTATCTCCAACATCACCCTAACGCACAGGTGTCGGTAGACCTCTCGGCGGGACACATGCTGACGCGTATCAACCATCCGTGGATGGTGACGAACTGTGAATGGGATAACAAGCTGATACGCCGTGCAATCGTCCGTCTCTGCCAACAGGCGGGCAAGCCTATCCTGAAGCTGACCAACAAGGACTATACCGAGCATGGGTTGGGTGAACTGCTGGCGATATACGGCTCGGCATACAATGTCAATATCCGTATCTTCAACGACATACAGCATACCATCACGGGTTGGCCGGGGGGTAAACCGTCGGCCGATGATACCAACCGCCCCGAACGCGCCGCCCCCTATCCCAAGAAGGTTATCATCTTCAGTCCTCATCCCGATGACGATGTCATCTCCATGGGCGGCACGTTCCGTCGCCTGTGCGACCAGCATCACGACGTGTACGTCGCTTACGAGACGTCGGGCAACATCGCCGTAGAGAACGAAGAGGTGGTGCGTTACTGCGAGTTCCTCCACGACGTGAGCGTCGCCTATGCCCCTTCCGATACGCTGCTGAGAGATAAAGCCCAAGAGGTTATCCGCCATCTCAACCACGAGGGGAGCGATGACGGCTCTCCGGAGAATCGTGACGTGCTTTTCATGAAAGGTACCATCCGCCGCGAAGAGGCGCGTCACGGTGCGCGCTACTCGGGTATCCGGTCGGAAGACCATATTATCTTCCTCGACCTCCCTTTCTACGAGACGGGGATGGTGAAGAAAAACCCGCTCTCGGAACGTGACGTTCAAATCGTGCGCGAGCTGTTGGAAAGGATACAGCCTAACCAGATATTCGTCGCCGGTGACCTCGCCGACCCGCAGGGGACGCACAAGGTGTGTCTCGATGCTGTCCTTGCCGCTATCGATGAGGTGAAGGATGCGGCATGGATGCGGAATTGTTGGGTATGGATGTACCGCGGGGCATGGGCCGAGTGGGAGATGGACCATATAGAGATGGCCGTTCCCATCAGCCCCGAAGAGCTGCGCCACAAAAGAAACGCTATCCTCAAACACCAGTCTCAAAACGAGAGTGCCCCCTATCTGGGTGACGACGGGCGTCTCTTCTGGCAGCGCGCCGAAGACCGTAACCGTGCCACGGCAGACCTTTATCGGGACCTCGGTCTGGCATCCTATGAGGCGATAGAAGCGTTCGTCCGTTATGATCCTTACAGCGAGAGCCATTCATGAGAACGAGCCTGAGCGTCAATATCAATAAAGTCGCTACCCTCCGCAATGCTCGCGGGGGCGATTGTCCCAACGTGGTACGTATGGCCATGGACTGCGAAGAGTTCGGCGCCGACGGTATCACCGTACACCCGCGTCCCGACGAGCGTCATATCCGCAGGTCGGACGTGCTGTCCCTGCGCCCGCTTATTAAGAAGGAGTTCAATATCGAGGGCTATCCGTCGGAGGCCTTTATGGAACTCTTGGCTTACGTCCGCCCAACACAGGCTACCCTCGTCCCCGACCCTCCGGAGGCTCTCACATCCAACGCCGGTTGGGACGTTGCGGCGCATTTTGACGAGTTATCGGCCAAAATAGCTGCTATCAAGCGTTACGGCATACGTACGTCCATCTTCGTCGGTACCGACCTTGCCAATATCGAATGGGCAGCGCGCACGGGGGCCGACCGCATAGAGCTTTATACTCAACCTTACGCTGAAGGGTATTCCCGCGACCCTGCGTCTGCCGTAGCGCCGTTCGCTGCCGCCGCCCGCCGCGCTAACGAGCTGGGCCTGCGGGTGAACGCAGGGCATGACCTCAACCTCGACAACCTCGCATGGTTCTGTAACCATGTGCCTTATCTCGCCGAAGTGTCTATCGGCCACGCTCTCGTCTGCGACGCCTTGTACTACGGGCTGGAACAGACTATCGCCATGTATAAACGCCAACTGATAACGGAAACGAAATCATGACTACTTTTCCTCTTTTACAGGTTGCGGGGCAACTGCCTGAGTTTTCGACCGTCACCGCTGCGGAAACCGTCTCAGAGCTGAGTATTGTAGACCTCGCTTTCAAAGGGGGGTGGATTATGCTGGCGTTGCTGGCGATGTCTCTGCTGGCGACGTATATCTTCATCCAACGGAGTATCGTTATCCGGTCGGCCGGCAAAGAGGACGTGACGTTCATGAACCGTATCCGGGACTATATCCACGACGGCAAAGTCGATTCGGCCATCAACCTCTGCCGCATGATAGACACTCCGTCTTCGCGTATGATAGAGAAGGGGATATCGCGTCTTGGACGTCCGCTGAACGATGTGCAGGTGGCGATAGAGAACCTTGGTAACCTGGAGGTCTCCCGCCTCGAGAAGGGTTTTCCCATCATCGCCACAGTGGCCGCCGGCGCACCGATGGTGGGGTTCCTCGGTACGGTGACGGGTATGATACGTTCTTTCTACGACATGGCTACGGCAGGGGCTAACGTCGATATCACGCTTCTCTCGGGGGGTATCTACGAGGCGTTGGTGACGACCGTCGGAGGGCTGGTGGTGGGTATCATCGCTCTCTTTGCTTACAACTACCTCGTGGCGCAGGTCACGAACGTGGTCAATAAGATGGAGGCGCGCACGATGGAGTTCATGGACCTCCTCAACGAAAAAGCCAACAACTATGCCGCTCAAGCGTAAGACGAAGGTGACCGATGCCTTCAGCATGGCGTCAATGACGGATATCATCTTCCTGCTTCTCATCTTTTTCATGATAACATCGACGATGGTGGTGCCTAACGCTATCAAAGTAGCCCTCCCGCAGTCGAAACAGACGAGCGCCGCCAAACCGCTCACCCGCGTGACAATAGACAGGAACCTTAACTACTATGTGGCTTTCGGTAACCAACGCGACTACAACGTTTCCTTCGATCAGATAGCTCCTTTTCTGCAAGCGACTTTCGAGCGTGAACCGGATATGTATGTGGCGCTCTATGCCGACGAGGCTGTCCCGTACCGTGAAATCGTCAAGATTCTCAATATCGCCAACGAGAATCATTACCGCATGATACTCGCTACCCGCAACAAGAAATAATGGCCTCCAAGGAAAAAGCCTCCCCAAGGGGTGGGAACGATAAACGTCGCTTCGCCGCTATCTGCGGTGTTGCGGGAACGGTCGTTTTCCATGCGGTGGCGCTGCTCTTGCTGTGGCTCACCGTTCTGAGGAGCAAGGCGCCGGAACGACAGGAGTGGATAGCGGTCGGTTTTGAAGAGGTCGAGGAGGTCGATGCCGCATCCGGTATCGCTTCGGGTGGCCTTTCGGCGGCGACTGACGAGGAGGAGGATCCCGTAACGGTAACGCCTGCTCCTGCCACTACACCGGAAAAGCTTGTCACTCAGAAGATTGAAGAGAGCGTCTCTGTCCCTGATACCCGCAAGGAGGAAGAGGAGGCTGATCGCAAAGCTGCCGAACGCGCTGCCCGCGAGGAGGCCGAACGTCAGCGAAAGGAACGTGAAGCGGCCATAGCTCGCCGTGTTTCCGGCGCTTTCGGGGCGTCAACATCCGCGACTTCTGCCGACGCCGCAGGGAGCGTGCCGTTTGGCGCTTCCGATAGCGGGACTGTCTCCGGTACGGGAGGATACGGCTCGTTCGACCTCAATGGCCGCAGCCTTGGGGCTGCAGGCCTTCCCCGTCCGGCTTACGTGATACAGGAGGAGGGGCGCATCGTGGTGAATATCACCGTCGATCCCAAAGGTAAGGTCATCTTTGCCGAGATTGGTCGCGGTACGACCATTGATAACAATGCCATGCGTCGCAGCGCCCTCGAAGCCGCCCGCCGAGCGACGTTCAACGCCATAGAAGGTGTCCGTAACCAGACGGGCGCCATCACTTATGTCTATAACCTCAAATAACTTTCGCAGTGGCCGAACTTCAAAGTCTTCCCCTCGGCCAATGGCAGTCGGTGCACGACTTCGCCATAGCTCTCGTCTTCCTGCTGCTCGTCCTCTTCGCTCTGCTCTACCATTTTCGCCATGACCATCTCTTCCACCCGTTTCTTCCTTTTCAGGCGAGCCTTCTGACGGCAGGTTTCTACGTCCTCATGGTGACACAAACGGGCGAGGCGTCCTCAGGTAACGGTTTCCGCCTGCCGGTGCTTACTCTCGTCGCTTTCCTCTGTATACATGCTTTCTATCTCTTCAAACAGGGCCTTTACTTCTGCTTGGGATGGACGTTCGCTACCGAGTCGGAAAGGGTGGAGTGGCGTCATCACTACCGACAACTCACCGGTTACTGGAGTGTGAGCCTGTACATCACCGTGAGTTACTATATCGCCGATCCATCTCTTGTCCCTGTCATCCTGCTGATTGTCACCTTCGTGGCTTACCGTTTGGCGCTCCTCTACCAGACGGCGCGGATTTTTTCCGTCAGCGGGACGAAGCATTTCCTCCTAAGTTTGTACTTTTGCGCTCAGGAAATAACGCCCCTTTTGCTCTTCTGGAAAGGAGTGGCTTGGGTAGAGAAAACGCTTGCAAGCAGCCCCTTATGGCAGTGAGAAAGACAAATATCCTTGTCACGCAACCGAGACCGGCCTCAGGAAAATCACCTTACGATGGCCTGGCCGAGAAATACGGCCTCAAAATAGATTTCCATCCGCTTGTAGAGATCACGCCCGTTTCGGTCAAGGATTTCCGTAAACAGCGTATAGAACTTGCCGAACATACGGCGGTAATCCTGACCTCACGAACGGCCATAGACCATTATTTCCGTATCTGTGAGGGTATGCGCTTCCCTATCTCGGAAGGCATGAAATATTTCTGCGCTACAGAAGCGATAGCTGTTTATTTGCAGAAATATACCGTCTACCGCAAACGCAAGATATTTTTTGGTCCCGACGGCAAACCTAACGGGATATTCGTTCCCATCGCCAAACACCCGAAGGAAAGTTTCCTCGTCCCTGTTTCCGATGTCCATAACGATGACCTCTTCGCTCTTCTTGAAAGTAAAAAGATCGTACACCGGAAGGTCGTCCTCTTCCGTACCGTCAGCGTCGGGCTGCCTCCGGAGGTCGCTCTGAGCGACTATGACATGATACTTCTCTTTAGCCCTGCCGGCGTGTCCGCTCTGCGCAAACATAACCCGGACTTTGAACAGGGCCAGACGCTTATCGGCTGCTTCGGCGCCGCTACGGCCAAAGCTATCACAGAGTCCGGCCTGCGCCTTGACCTGCAAGCCCCGACCCCCGAAGCGCCCTCTATGGTCAATGCCCTCGAGCTGTACATCAAAAAACATCTTACTCTTCGCCGGTGATGCCTGTTCCGTCCGTCCATCCGTTCTGTCTGCCCAAAGGCGAACGGCTGTCGCTCAAACGGCATACGGAGCGTCTTTTCACCGTCGGACGGTCGTTTACCGTCTACCCGCTCCGTATCGTCTACCGTCCTCTCGATGCCGACGAACCGTCTGTTACCGCTATCCTCGTGAGCGTCTCCAAACGTCGCTTCAAATGCGCTACCGACCGTAACCGTATCCGCCGCCTCCTCCGTGAGGCTTACCGTCTCAACAAGTCTGCCCTCTCCTCCGTCACCCCGTGCGCTTACCATATCGCTTTCCTCTACATCGGTAACGCCTTGCCTACGTTCTCCCGTGTACAGAAGTCCATGCAGCGTGCGCTCATTTCCCTTAGCAGAGGTTGCCCTCATTGTGCCGACAAGGGGGGAGAGGTAGACGTGAGGTCAGTCAGATGAAACGGCCGCTGCCGAAGATGATGCTCTGTCGTAAGCGCCGCTGTCTTTGGAAGTTCTTTTCGTCCAATACAGTCCGTCGGGAGAGATATATAAGTTGCCTGTACTCTCCGTTGCTACGAAGAGGCCTGTTCCGTAGACGATGGCGGTAAAAGACCGTTGCCGGCGTAACTTCCCGCTATCCATGTCGTGCCGTCGGCGGAGGTGTAAACCTTTCCCGGCCCTTCCCCCCCCCCCCGATACGGCGAACTTCCCGTTACCGAAAGCGACGGCATATATCCTTCTTTATAATCGTATCTTATGGTATTGAAATACTCTTGAATTTGACTACTCAAATAATCGAGTTGCGTCTTATAATCGTACCTTGTGGTATTGAAATCCGCCTTTGCGTAACCAACAAGCGTCTGGATAGATGCTTATAATAGTACCTTGTGGTATTGAAATGCGGGGAGCGGTGGCGGGTTGGAACGTGTCGCAAGCTTATAATCGTACCTTGTGGTATTGAAAGATATGTACCTAACACCTTTGCAACAAGCTTATAATCTAATTGGGAATGAAAAACCCTTGCAACTTTCTCATGCAAACATAGAAAATGAAATTCGTTACAATATCATGTGTCGGCTGTACTACTTGTGTGCCGGAGACAGAAAGCTTCCTATTCAGATTCAGCGCATCCTGCGCTCTTTTCAATACATCCGATATTTCTTCTGTTTTACCTAACAAACCTTGACTAAGTAACATGTCAAAATATGATACAAGACAGGAAAACTTTTTATCTGTATTTTGGGTATCAATAGCCATTACACAAAGTTTATTAAGAATCCTATTAATTTCTTCTTCCATTGCAGAAGGTATATTATTTAAATCCATATTATATTTATGTTATTTCTGCAGGACCCCGTCCGATGCAGACATCGATTATCGATGTATATAAAATTAGATAAAAAGTTTAAGCCACCAAATACAGACGGCGAAAAAAGGAATAAGCAACTATCCAAAAATACCGAATAGTTGAAAAGAAGAAAGAGGGAAGTGTCAGAAGGAAGAGGGATAATTGATTAAGTATGGGGGATGTGTGCAGAAAATGTACACGTTGGAAACAAGGAATATGTGATTGGAGTTTGGCGGGAGGGGTAAGGGTCAGTTGGGTTTTATGTGATTAGGGTTTTCTTGCGGGACGGCAAGGAGAGTCGCCATTTTCTTGATGTTGGCAAGATGCTTAGGCGTAGAAAACTTGTTCTTGAGTTCGCATTTCCAGATGCGGATAACTGTCCATCTCTTATTTTTAGAGCTAAGGTTACTTCTCTGTCTCTGTTAAGAGGAGATGCAACAAGCGCAGATACAATAGGGGATGATACAGTAAGAAGCACCAGCGATACCAGCGCACTTGCGGAACAACAGCAAGGAGGTGGACAACTATCCGGAAATGCCGGATAGTTGAACTTGTGCAATTTTTACATAAGTTGGAGGAAAGGGAGATGTAGCAGATGCAGATGCAGATGCAATTAGATTTCATTCTTTTGAGAGCGGCGTTCAGACGGAGGGGGAGATGCAGATGCAATAGGGAATGCAGATGATGCCGACAGGGGCGCTGGGGTAACAAGGGGGTGGACAACTGTGGTATTGAAATGCACTGTCGGTTGGTGACAGAGGGCGCTGAGGTAACAAGGGGGTGGACAACTATCCAGGATTTCCGGATAGTGGGAAAGCTAATTAATTCTTTTATGATTGGAAAAAGGTAGGGAAACATGAAATAAATAAGTATTGAGTCGGGTATTTTTTTGATTGAACATGTGCGGAAAATGCACATGTTGGAAACACAAATGTAAAGGAATATAATTTTCATGAGATAGGAAAAACGATGGGGGTTAGAATGAGGAAAGGGTACCGAGGATGTAGGGGTGCCGCCGGTGAGGAATCGGTGGTAGGCGAGGTCGTCGGCTTTGGTGCGGAGGGGCCAATTGTAGGCGATGTAGTTGCCGATGCAGCGGGTCATGACACGGTCGTCGTGCGCGACGGTGACGGCGACGGTGG
>JAITAD010000072.1 GCA_031284275.1 Tannerellaceae bacterium | reverse complement strand
GGCCGGTTCTGAAAGAGGATAGCCACGTTCTGCGGGCTGTCGTCTGTAATCTTCAAGTGAATGGGAGCAACCTCAACCCGCAAAGTATCCACGCAGTTGATGGCGTATTTCTTGCCGCTAATTTCCAACGAATCGCCCACCCACACCTTTGTGGCCTTTTCCTTATGCGCCAAAGCCGTGACCTTGAAAGTATCGTGCCTGACCACACCACCGTCAAGCTCAATCTTTTCTATCGCAACGACAGTGGAATCAAGTACGAAGCCCTTTAACTGCGCCATGAGGGGATCGTCCGGCGATATCGGGTTATTATCGCGAGACAGCTTCACGGAAATTTTTTCGCTCCCGTACAGGCGGAGATAAAAAGGAGGATATGTCTTGTCTATTTCAAAACCACCGGTTCGAACGCTGTACAACCTCAGTTCCAAGTTCGGAACAGGGACCGTAAACTCGACCGTATCGGAAACGCCTTCCTGAAAGGCTCCTTTAGAATCTTTCCACATCACCGTAGCCCGCAAGCGCACCACGCCGGATTCTGTAAACCGTAGGGTACAAGCCTCTCCTTTCGGCTCAACGGTCATTATGTCAGCTTTGGCAGGAGAAATCACTTCCCATTTGACAGAGTCCACGACCACAGGCGTCGCATCGTCCCGATAGACGACATGCCCTTTCACCGTATACATGCCCTCAAATAGCGGATGGGTATCCGAAACGGGAACACCCTGTTCATCAACGATGTCTATCACCAAAGGCCAGACCTCTACTTCGACCGTATCGGAAGAGGCCGTATAGCGGCGAAGAATACTCGGTTCCACCTCCGGATCGGCATTATACCATGGAGAGACGTACTTCAACGTCGTCGTAGCCCAGAGGGCAGCGTTTCCGCCTTTGTGCTTCCGCCCCGTTATATGGAGGGTATCCCCTACCCTATCGTCGGTGTTGTGCGTCGAAACAATTATCGTATCCTCAAAACCGGCTGCACAATCCCAATGCAGAGCAAGACTGTCCGTCACCAACAAGCCGTCAATGGAGATCTCTGCCCAAATGGAATCCTGCCCGTCCGGCCCTTTTTTGATGGTGAAGGGAGAATCTTTCGTCACCGGCACAACAGTCCCGTCATCTGCTTTCCTGAAAAACCGTATGCCTATTTCAGGGGCATATATTCGAAAAACGACCGTATCTCCAACTCCTTTATAGTCGCTAAGGGAAGCTTTTTTTGACGTCACCGCACAAATACTTACCGTCCCCGTGTCCAGGAAGCTCACTATACCGGCATCGTTTACCCGGGCTATCCGCTCATCCAACGATTTCCACAGCACAGTATCCACTGCCGGCTGATTTATCGTCACGGAGGGCTGCGCAGTTCCCCCGGTGGCGTTCGTTCCGCCTTGGGCAGCGTAGTCTTCAGCGTAACGAATGTTCACCGACAGGGTGTCTTTCCGGTTCATATATCCCCTCTGCGTCTCTGCCTGTATTTCTACTTGGACGGGCAACGCAAGGACGGTAACGGTATCCCTGCGGGAACGGCCGAAACAGGTGTATTCCAAATAAAGCTCCGTTTTTCCTCCCTTATGGTCAATGGGGTTCACCCAAATGCTGTCTTTGTCCATGTCACCGAAAAGAAAAGCCTTGTCATTGCTTTTCTTTCCCCATTTCACCAAGCCGCTTCCGTTCAACTCTCCGATGTATTGGGCTACCTTGTCGGGATCGTCTTGAAGCCATTCATCCGGTTCCAACGCCTCTGAACCGGGGATACCGTACATGGCCTGTATGTCGCCAATGTTCTTTATCTTCCAAACCTCCTTATTGAAAGCCTTGACATTCGCATACAGCGTGTCCGTATGGTTCACCGGAACGGTGATAGTAGTCCCGTCGGACGAAAGGTGGTCGTATTTTGCAACGGCAATATGGACGTCTATCTCCGGCTTGCGAACGAGCACCGTAAAGGTATCGATCGCAGGGAGACTGTCAAGCGCCGTCGTAGAAACCGTTATCCTAAATGTTCCCGGACGGCGTGCTTTCACACGCAAACTCTTGTCCGCAAGCGTCAGCGTATCAGCCACCGGCTTTCCCAAAGTATCCGTATTGGCCAATATTTTCCAACTATAGGGGTACTTCGTTCCTGTGGTATCTTTTACACTCAAAATGGTTGCGCGAAACACGTCTATGGTGTCAGACTTTTTGTTGTCATTCCCCCGTTTGGCAATCGTCAAGGCCATCCGCGGCGATATCACCGTAAAGGTTGCCAAAGCTGCTGAACCGGCTTTGGCCCTCACCGTGTAGGTCACCGTATCATGCCCGAGCGGCTCGATGACGGACAGGGCAGCGGCGGGAAGGACTGTACGTCGGATGTAGCCTGCTCCGTCCTTGTCCTTCACTTTGTGCAGCTCCGTCCACAGCATCTCCGGAACGTCGGAGGTAGGCAGCCCATAGGAGTTGATACCTGTCGTCAGCGTATCCTTTTCCCCTACGCGGATAAAGAGCGTATCCCCGTTCTGTATCAGCGTACCTTTTCGTTTAACGACCACCTCCACCGGGTTCCTGACTGTGAGACGGAAAGAATCCGCCTGCGCCCCCTCGCCGTTCGTCAGCTCATCAGGAAAACGTCCCCATATCCATGTCTTCCCTTCCTGATACGATGTCAATGTTAACTTGCACACCTGTTCCGGCGAACAGCTTACCCCGACTACGGCGACGTCATGCAACTCGTTCTGCCAAACTACGGCGCTTTTCCGGTTAAGCGGCTTCCCACAATATGTCAAATCATAGGCCATAACAGTATCCCGCTGAGCGTACACCCACTTCAAAGGGTTGGGGATGTGTACGGCATACGAAGATTCGATATGGTCCCGAACGCTCTCCCCGCCCCAACCTTCATAAATGTTCAGATAACGGAAAGGCAGGTATAGTTTCATCGTTTCCTTCAACCCGCCAAACACCGCTCCCAAACCTGCGGCAGGTAACGTGGGCGGCTGACTGTAACGCAGATGTATAGCTTCGATGCTTCCACTTGCAGGAAAAGCCCCTGCCTCGAGGCTCAACTCCACCCCCGCCGTCAGACTCTGTTGGTCAAACTCTACAAACCGCAACTCCGAAGAAGCCCGGAAAGCGTTCGTACCTACCCTCCGCAGCCGCGATCCGGCGAGCAGCGCCTTCAAACTTGGGCAGCCGGCAAACACTCCTGCCGACAAAGAGAGCCTGTAAGGCGACGGGAGGGTAAAATCAAGCGTGTCAAACCCACAAGCTTCAAAGGCATTTTCTCCTAAAGAGTCTACGGAAGCAGCAAAGCCACCGGTGTGCACTTCCTGCACCGACCAGTTATTGCCGCTGCCCTCAGCTTCATAACCCAACACTTCACGTAGCGATGTACAGTACCGAAAGGCATTTTGCTCTATCCGGAAACGGTTGTCCGAAGGTATCAGCACGGTATCTATACCGGCACAGGAATGAAATGCACTGTTGCCCACCCCTACTACCCTGTAACTGTTCCCCGATGAGGGCGGCACCACCATCGGCGGCACCACCAGCTTTTTTGGCAGCGAAGGGTAGGTCGAATTATATCTGCCGGCTTGGTGGGAGGTTTCCGGCGCATTCTTCCAAGTCAGCACTGCTTCGCCCACTGCGCCGTTTACGGTATAGATAGGATCTTTCGTCACCATGTATACCAACTCTTGCACCGTAAACTTCTCCCCTACGGCTACCGCCCGAATAGAGAAACCCAATACCGTTGGAAGCGCTAAAAGCAAAAGTGCAATGAACTTTCTCATAGCGAAGCAAGCTAAGATACATACAAAAAAACACTGCAAAGGTAATTCCATCGTTCCTAATCTACAAACTTTTTTTGCAATGCACTATACAGCGTCTATGGTTTTTTTTCTACATTCGCAGAATGGAGAAATATCTAATCTTGCGCACTCGGGACGAGTTGCTGAAAGTGACTGTGTCGCAGATTCTCTACTTCGAAGCGCACAGGACGCATTGTAAGCTGCTTTTGGTGGGAGGTATACAATTTACTATCGCCGTAAATATCGGAAAAGTGGAAGTCCTTCTTTTACAGCAGTTGGAAGAAGAATCCGCCCCATTGGTGCGGTTAGGTAAAAGCTATATCGTGAATAAAACACACGTATTGCAAATCAATATTCCCAAGCAACGGCTGTTGCTGATGGACAACGGTAAGCCCAGAGAATTGCTCTTCGCCTCAAAATACCCTCTTCGGGTATTAAAACGTATGTTGGAAAAGGATATGACGCCCGAAATCGGTGGCGTGCCGGAAACGGACGAAGAGGGTGAGGAGGAAGAAACATGATTCGCATAGGTAAGGCGGGAGACAACGATGCCGTAGTGGCAGGGGAATACGTGAGCCGATACCACGCCTTGCTGTCGCCCACAGCGGAGGGCGAATGGATGTTGGAAGATAACCACTCTACCAACGGGACGTTCGTCAACGGTGGCCAGATATTGCGCCGAAAGGTTAAACCGGACGACCGTATCATGTTCGGCGGCGAGGATTGCGTCCTTACACTCAGCGATATCCTGCACGCCGCAGACGATTATTCCATCGAGTTCGAAGCCCTGAAAGAGACATACGCCACTTATCTGGCGGATAAAGTACGCATACAGTCGTCCAACGTTTTTAAGGTGAGACTTTTGCAGACGTTGCCCTTTGCCTTTCTGGGGATAGGGAGCGTCATTGTCGGGACATTCGGAAAATCCGTCCCGTTACTTTCGTGGGGCGGCATGGCGCTCATGATCGGCGTTCCATTGGCAGGTATCTATCTGGGGGCACGGCAATCGGCCAAGATACCCGGCCTTTTACAGGAGAAAACGACTGCCTTTCGCGCAACATACGCCTGCCCTAAATGCAAAACGCCTTTCGGTGAGCAACCATGGGAGGCGCTGGCCGCCAAGAGGCGTTGCCCTACATGTAAAGCCCACTGGAAAAGGGACGGACAGTGAGGGTAGGCGCCCTCAACTGTGGATTGAACGCAGGAGGGTGTAACGGAGGAGTATCTCGGAAAGCAACAGAGCAAGCAGGATGAGCGCCCATCCCTTGTATTCCTCTTCCTTGCGGCTGTACTCCTGCACGTTGATTTTGGTCTTCTCCATTTGGTCGATCTCGTCGTAGATGGCGCGCAGG
>JAITAD010000035.1 GCA_031284275.1 Tannerellaceae bacterium | reverse complement strand
GCGACGTATCGGTGATGGGCGGCAATCCGGCAGGGTTGGGGGTCTTCCGGAGTTCGGAGTGGGTGATAACGTTGGGGTTGTTATCGCCGAAGACGACGACAATTTGGGGTGGGCAAACGACCGAGACCCGAGACAAGGCCAAGCTGACGCTCAACAACTTCTCCTACGTCGGCTCGTTCGGTACAGGCAGCGAGACGGGCGTAGTGAGTTGGAGTGCAGGATTTTCCTATAACAAAGTGAAAGATTACACCCGAAATTACCGAATGGGAACGGCCGGAAGGACGATGAACTCTTCAGTATCCGATTACATCGCCCAACGGTCAGCCGGCTATAGCGTGGAGGATTTAGAGGGTGACAAGGCTTATGGCAACGGCACTGATGGCGGCGCTGACTGGCTGTCGGTTTTGGGTTACCAAGCCGGCCTGATAGCTTTCGACGACTATGGCGTCCTAAGCGCCTTTGGTAATTTTAACGGTGAGGAAGGATACATCCCTTACCCAATAAGCGGAGCTACCCTGCAAATAGAAGAACGGGGGGCCGCCAGCCTCTACAACATGGCTTTCGGACTGAACATCTCCAATCGCATCTTTGCGGGCGCTTCGGTAGCCATCACGAGTATGGACTACAGCTACAAGTCCATATACGACGAGAAGTTTGAGAACGACGATGATCTCTTCCTGGATAATAACCTCAGCACCAGCGGAACGGGCTACACCGTGAACATAGGGATGATTGTCCGCCCGACAGACTTCCTGCGGCTCGGCGTAGCTTACCATTCGCCCGTTTGGTACAACATGACTGATTATTTCTACGGGAAGGCCGGTTCGTCCGTCACCGTGGGGGAAGGTGACTACCGCGAGTTATTCGCCATCACACCGAGTGATGATGTCAACGTATACAAGTATCGTTCGCCGGACAAATGGTTACTCAGCACCGCCGTCACCTTTGGGCAATCCGGGTTGCTGAGCGTCGACTACGAACTGACGAATTACGCCAAGATGAGCACTTTCGAACAATACAATGCCCCCACCAACGACGGGATAAAAGCCAACATGGGGCAAGTCGGCACCTTGCGCATCGGGGGAGAGTGGAAAGCCACACCGCAGTTGGCGTTACGTGCCGGATGGAACCGCAGCCAAAGCGCCATAATCGGCGAATTGGGTCAGGGGAAAACCGCCGGCGAAGGAGTGGTGGCCGGTACCATCCCCCACTTCACGATAGATCGGGGCATGACGAACTATACTTTCGGGTTGGGTTACCGCTTCACTCCGAGGCTGTATGCGGACATGGCCTGCGTATTGGAGCGTTACAAGGAGGACGCCTACGCTTTCCCCAACATCACCGATATGTACAACGACATCCCCCCCGTTTCTCCCGCAACGTTGAAAACCAACCGCACCCATGTAGCTTTGACGTTCGGCTGCAAGTTCTGACCCTTTCCCCATTATCTCGCCGGCGACCGACAATGAAAAATACCACAAATGTGGTATAGGAGGGGAGTGTCTGCGGGTGGTACTTTTGCGGGGAACAAGAGAAGAACAGCAACCTACAAAAAAGTATACCGCAATGAGTGCAACAGCCGAAGCAAGAAAGTATCAGGAAAGCCCCGCCGGCGAGGCTGGCAAGAGTGTGGAAAGGGAGTCGTTGCCCCAAGCGTTTCCGGAATCGGAAAGCAGCATCGGCATCAGTGGCCTGAACGTAAGTATCGGGACGAACCATATCCTCAAAAACGTCAACCTGACCATACCCCACAAGAAAATCACGTGTATCATCGGCCCTTCCGGCTGCGGTAAGTCTACCCTGCTGAAGACCATCAACAGGCTTATCGAGAACGTCGAAAAAGTCAAGGTGGAAGGACACATCGAAGTGGATGGCGAAGATATCTACGGCAAAAAAGCAGAGATTACGCATATCCGTAAGAAGCTCGGATTGGTGTCGCAACGCCCCACGCCGCTGCCCATGTCCATTTTCGACAACATCTCTTACGGCTGCCGTATACACGGGATACGCAAGAAGAAAGTTCTGGCCGAAATCGTCGAAGCCAACCTGAAAGCTGCCGGCCTTTGGGAAGAAGTTAAAGCCCGCTTGCATTCACCGGCTTCCGGCCTGTCTATCGGGCAACAGCAACGTCTCTGTCTGGCGCGCGGCTTAGCGGTGGAACCGAAGTTCATCCTCGGAGACGAAGCGACGTCGGCTCTTGACCCCGTTTCAAGCAAGCACATTGAAGACCTCTTCGTAGACCTCAAAGAAAAATACGGCGTCGTCCTTGTCACCCATACCCTGCGTCAGGCGTTGCGTATCGCCGATTTCGTCGTCTTCATGTACCTCGGCGAGATTATCGAGACCGGCCCCGCACAGGAACTCTTTAAGAATCCGCAGCATCCGCTCACCAAACAATACCTCTCCGGCGTATTCAGTTGATTTTCTCCTACCTTTGCCCTCCGCATAATCAAGAGAAAGAGATGTACAGGTTACCGGAGACATTGGGAGCGGATATCGCCAAGTTCGGATCGCTGGCGAAGGGATATCGGGAGGGCAAAATTGAAGTCGTACAGTTCAAGGCGTTCCGTGTGCCGATGGGCATCTACGAACAGCGCAAGGACGAAGTTTACATGTCGCGCATCCGCGCAACAGGTGGCGTTATCAGCCCCGACCAAATGCAAGCCGTCATCGATCTGGCTTTGCAGCACGGATCGGGGCTGTTGCACATCACCACCCGGCAAGAGATACAGATACAGAACCTCTCCCTCGGAGAAATCGAACCGTTGCTCTACGACCTGCAAAAGGCAGAGTTGAGCACAAAAGGCGGCGGGGGCAATACCGTCCGCAATATCCTCGTTTCACACGGCAGCGGCATCGCCGCAGAAGAAACGTTCGACACTACTCCTTACGCATTGGCATTGACCGGCCGACTGGTGGCCGAAGCCGATTCCTACCTGCTTCCCCGAAAATTGAAGATCGCTTTCTCTTCCGACGAACAGGTCCCTGACTACGCCCTGATTAACGACCTCGGCTTCGTTGCCCGCCTGCATGAGGGACAGCGCGGTTTTCGGGTGTACGTGGGCGGAGGAGGAGGCTCGAATCCTGCGGTGGGGCATCTGCTTTTCGATTTTATCCCTGACACGGAAGTATTTGCCGTCGCAGCCGCTGTCAAGCAGATGTTCTCCGAACACGGCAACCGCAAGAACAAGCACAAGGCGCGCCTCCGTTACATCTTCGCCCGCTTGGGAGAAGAAGAGACGCTCCGCCTCATTCGTTCGTATTACGAATCCGCCCGCCGCAACACCCCCTTCCTCACCCTCCCCGTGGACTATGCCGACGCCCCTTCGCCGACGCCTTACAAAGCCGCCGGCAACTTCGCCGCTCCGCCCGCCGACTGGCTCCGCCGCTATGTCACCCCCCAACGGCAGGAAGGTTATCATGCCGTCCTCGT
>JAITAD010000015.1 GCA_031284275.1 Tannerellaceae bacterium | reverse complement strand
ATGCCAAAAAGATACCTGCAAGATCGGCTTCGTCGAAGGGTTTCACCAATCGCCGAAAGGGAAGGGTATCGAAATCTGCAAGGAAATCGGGGGCAATCACCGTCACTTCTTCCGTGAAGCGTACCAAACCGGAGGCTTTGTGGAAGGCGACCTTGCCTCCTCCGACAATCAGAAGTTTTTTGCCGGCAATCCGCAGGGAAACGGGGAGAAAACGGGGAAAATCGCCGTTCATCGACGGTGCAGGCCGCACTCCTTATGCTCAGGGTTCTCCCACCACCACCGCCCGGCACGGATATCTTCCCCTTCCTGCACAGCGCGCGTACAGGGCTGACAGCCGATACTGGGGAAACCTTTTCCGTGCAGCACGTTACCGGGGACGGCATTGGCCTTGATATACTCTTTGACGTCGTCCTCCGACCAATGCACCAAGGGATTGACTTTAATGAGTCCGTTGGCATGGTCCCACTCCACGACCTGTACGCCGCTACGGGTTACGGACTGCTCCTGCCGCAGTCCGCATATCCACACTTCCAACGGCTTCAAGGCGCGCAACAACGGCTCGATCTTACGCACCCGTCAGCAGGCTTTACGCTGCTCTACTCCTTCGTAAAATCCATTCATGCCGTGTTGCCGCACAAAAGTTTCTACGCCTTCGCACTGCGGGAAATAGACTTCCAGCCTGACGCCGTAGTGCATATTCGTCCGGTCGATCAAGGAATAGGTTTCCGGAAAGAGCCGCCCCGTATCAATGGTGAAGATTTTGGCTTGCCTGTCTTTGCGCAGCATCATGTCGGTCAGCACCTGATCTTCCAATCCCAAACTCGAAGCCAAAGCGACTTTACTTTTGTATTTTTCCAGAAAAAAAGCGACGACTTCCGCCGCCTCTTTCCCCTGCATCGCTTCGTTCAAGGCTTTTACCCGGTTCTCCATGCGACAGCTTCGATTATACGATCATGCCTGCGCCAACGGTTTCGAAAGTGCCTTCGTCGATGAGGACGAGGCTTCCGGTGGTACGGTTGTCGGCATAACGGTCATATTTGAGGGGCTTGGAGGTCTTGAGGAGTATCTGTGCGATGTCGTTCATGCGCACTTCCTGATCGCCTTCGATTCTGTCCAAAGTGGTGATATCGACCTTAGACTGCACCTCTCTGACGATACCGGCCATCTCGTTGGTGGTATGCCGGACGATGTACTTGCCTCCTTTCCGCAAAGGACGGTGATTGAGCCAACAAACCAGAAGGGATACTTCCGAACCGACTTGCGGCAGCTCATCGCTTTTGACAATCATGTCTCCCCGACTGATGTCTATATCGTCCTTCAAGCGAATGGCGACCGACTCCGGCGCCCAAGCACATTCCAGATCTACGCCCATCTCCTCGATGCCGACAATCTCCGACTCGGATCCGGAGGTTAAGACGGTGACCCTGTCTCCGACCTTGAAGTTTCCGCCGGCGATGCGTCCGGCATAGGCGCGGTAGTCGTGAAACTCGTCTCTCTGCGGCCGAATAACATACTGCACGGGGAATCGCCCTGCGGCAGTACGGCTCTCTCCGCCGACGGGCAACTCTTCGAGCAACTCCAACAAGGGACGCCCTTCAAACCATGGCATCCGTTGGGAAGCATTGACGACATTATCGCCGTCCCGCGCCGAAATGGGGATGTAATATACCCGCCGCAACCCTAACTTCCGGGCGACGGCTTCGTAATCTTTCCGTATTTGTATAAAGACGTCTTCCGAAAAGCCGACCAGATCCATCTTGTTGACGGCCACGACGACGTCGGGCAACTGCAAGAGGGAGGCGATACAGGAGTGCCTCCTCGTCTGCTCAACAATACCGTTACGGGCGTCCACGAGAATGACGGCGGCATCGGCGGTGGAAGCTCCGGTGACCATGTTTCGGGTGTACTCGATGTGCCCGGGTGTGTCTGCGATGATGAACTTGCGCTTGGGGGTGGCGAAATAACGGTAGGCGACGTCGATGGTGATGCCTTGCTCTCTCTCGGCGCGCAGCCCGTCGGTGAGGAGGGCGAGATTGACTTCTTCGTTACCCAAGCGTTCGCTGGCGACCTTGACGGCTTCCAACTGGTCTTCGAAGATGGACTTGCTGTCGTACAACAACCGGCCGATGAGTGTGCTTTTACCGTCATCCACGCTGCCGGCCGTCGTGAACCGCAGCAACTCCATATCCAAGTAACTTGCCATAGGTCGTGCCTTAAAAATACCCCTCCTTTTTTCGGTCTTCCATAGAAGCTTCCGAGCGTTTGTCGTCTCTTCGCCCTCCGCGCTCGGTTTCTCGCGAAGCGGCGATTTCCCCGACGATGTCCTCTACCTTGTGCGCTTCGGAGATGGTCAATCCGGTGCAGGTGATGTCTCCTATCGTGCGACATCGTACGCGCTTCCTGACGACTTGCTCCCCTTCTTTGAGTTTCATGAAGGGATACCATGCCAACCAGACGCCGTCGCGCTCGAAAACGTCGCGCTCGTGGGTATAATAGAGGCTGGGGAGGTCTATGCCTTCCGTGAGGATATATTGCCAGACGTCCATCTCGGTCCAATTGCTCAGGGGAAAGATACGGAAATGTTCTCCTATCTGTTTCTTGCCGTTGAAGATGTTCCACAACTCGGGGCGCTGATTCTTGGGATCCCACTGGCCAAACTCGTCCCGATGGGAAAAGAACCGTTCCTTAGCCCTGGCTTTCTCTTCGTCCCGCCGGGCACCGCCCAAAAGGGCGTCGAAACGGTACTGCTCGATAGTGTCCAACAAGGTGATGGTCTGTAACTTGTTCCGACTTGCATTGAAACCGTGCTCCTCTACCGCACGCCCCTTATCGATGGATTCCTGCACGGAACCGACAATCAATCGGACGCCCATGCGCTTAACGATATCGTCGCGATACTGTATCGTTTCTTCAAAGTTATGCCCCGTATCAATATGCACAAAAGGGAAGGGGATAGACGCCGGATAGAAAGCTTTCTGTGCCAGCCAAGCCATCACGATAGAGTCCTTTCCCCCCGAAAAGAGCAAGCCGGGCTTCTCGAACTGCGCCGCCACCTCCCGGATGACGTACACCGATTCGGACTCCAGCTCCCTCAAATGATTCATTCCATAGCCCATGTCTCAAATTGCTTAGCGGCGGCAAAGGTATAAAAAAGCCTGAGCTATCGAATATTGTCCACAGCAGGTATGGGAATTAAGATTACTTTTGTGCCGTGAAGTCTTTTTTTGCGGAACGGTAAGGGCAAACAGGCAGGCAGGATGGTGGATATGAAGCCCGTCAAACGGGCGCTGATTTCGGTATATGACAAGGATGGCTTGGACGGCCTCCTCAAAAGTCTTCATGCGTCGGGTGTCGCTTTCGTTTCGACGGGGGGGACGCAGGCGTTTATCGAATCGTCGGGGTTTCCCTGCGCTGCGGTGGAAGATTTGACGGGTTACCCGTCAATACTGGGCGGAAGGGTGAAGACGTTGCACCCGAAGGTGTTCGGCGGCATCCTGTCTCGCAGAAAGGAGGCGGAAGATGCGGCGCAATTGTCGCAATACGGTATAGAGGAGTTCGATCTGGTGATCGTAGATCTGTATCCTTTCGAACAGACGGTAGCATCGGGTGCGCCGGCGGAAGAAATTATCGAGAAGATAGACATCGGGGGGATATCTCTTATCCGCGCAGCGGCGAAAAACTTCGAAGATGTGCTGGTGGTCGCCTCCAAAGCGCAATACGGCCTGTTGGGAGATATCCTCGCACGGCACGGGGGGGCGGCTTCGACGCTTGCGGAACGACGTATGCTGGCGCGGGAGGCCTTTGCCGTGACTTCCGGCTACGATACGCATATCTACCACTACTTCGACGGCTTGTCCGACGAGGTGCAGGGGGGCTATTTTCGGGCGGCTGTAGATCATCCTCTTCCGCTGCGCTACGGGGAGAACCCTCACCAAAAAGCGCAGTTCTACGGGGATCTCGCCAAGACCTTTTCCCAACTTCACGGGAAAGAGGTGTCCTACAACAATATGCTTGACATCGAGGCTGCCCTGTCCCTGATATCCGAGTTCGAGGATCTGACGTTCGCCGTTATCAAACATAACAACGCCTGCGGGATAGCTTCCCGACCCACAGTGGAGGAGGCGTGGACCGCCGCTCTGGCCTGCGACCCGGTCTCGGCCTTCGGCGGTATCCTCATCACCAATGCGACGGTCACCGCCCAAGCGGCGGAGTCTATCCACGCTGTCTTCTTCGAGATTATCCTCGCTCCTGCCTACGAGGAGGAAGCGCTGACAATTCTCAAAGAGAAAAAGAACCGTATCATCCTTGTCTATACTCCTCATACCGCCGACTCTCCCATCCATTACCGCACACTGCTCAACGGGGTTCTGACGCAGGAACGGGACAGCTCCATACAGACGGCTGCCGACCTGCAACCGCTCACCGTCCGCCATCCCGACGGCCGCGAAACGGAAGACTTGCTCTTCGCCAACAAAGTGGTCAAAAACAGCAAATCGAACGCTATCACGCTGGTCAAAAACAAACAGCTGTGCGCCTCAGGCGTGGGGCAGACGTCGCGGGTGGATGCTCTGCGTCAGGCGATAGAGAAGGCGAAGTCTTTCGGGTTCGACCTGCAAGGGGCGGTCATGGCTTCGGATGCTTTCTTTCCTTTCCCCGACTGCGTGGACATCGCTGCCGAAGCGGGTATCACGGCGGTGATACAGCCGGGGGGATCGATAAAGGATTCTCTGTCGGTAGAGAGCTGTAACAAAAACGGCCTGGCGATGGTCAAAACGGGGATACGCCACTTCAAACATTAGTCAAATCAGCACAAAGCACATATCATGGGACTATTTTCATTTACACAGGAACTGGCTATTGACTTGGGAACGGCCAATACTATCATTATTCGGAACGGGACAATCGTGGTGGACGAGCCGTCAGTGGTAGCCCTCGACCAACGGACGGACAAAGTGCTGGCCGTCGGCGAACGCGCCCGCCAAATGCACGGCAAGACGCACGAGAACATCCGTACCGTTCGTCCGCTACGCGACGGGGTGATAGCCGACTTCTTCGCCGCCGAACAGATGATACGCGGCCTGATTAAGATGATCAGCGACAAAAACCGCTGGTATACTCCTTCTCTGCGTATCGTTATCTGTATCCCCTCGGGGAGTACGGAAGTGGAACTGCGCGCCGTGCGTGACTCTGCCGAACATGCCGGCGGGCGCGACGTCTATATGATCTACGAGCCTATGGCAGCGGCTATCGGTATCGGTATCGACGTGGAAGCTCCGGAAGGTAACATGATAGTGGATATTGGCGGCGGTACGACGGAAATCGCTGTCATCTCGCTCGGCGGTATCGTCTCCAACAAGTCTATTCGCGTGGCAGGGGATGACCTGACGGCTGATATCATGGAGTATATGCGCCGCCAACACAACGTCAAAGTGGGTGAACGTACCGCCGAAATGGTCAAGATAAACGTCGGCTCCGCCCTCGGGGTGCTGGATAACCCGCCGGAAGATTATCTCGTCCACGGGCCGAACCAGATGACGGCTCTGCCGATGGAGGTGCCGGTGTCGTATCAGGAAATCGCTCACTGCATGGAGAAGTCTATCTCGAAAATGGAAATGGCGATTCTGAGCGCTCTCGAACAGACTCCCCCGGAACTGTATGCCGATATCGTCCGTAACGGTATCTACCTCGCAGGCGGTGGCGCTCTCATGCGCGGTCTCGACAAACGTCTGACCGACAAAATCGGGATACAGTTCCACGTGGCCGATGACCCGCTTCACGCCGTCGCTCGCGGTACAGGCGTCGCCCTGAAAAATATCGAGAAGTTCAATTTCCTCATCCGGTAAAGGTGGGGAATCGGCTCATGAGGAGGATAGCGTGAGATGCGCAGGTTGCTGAACTTTCTCATAGCGCGTCGCCACTGGACGCTGCTGGCTGTCTTGCTGCTGCTCTGCGGGACGCTGATGTTCTACAACACGCCTTATCAACGCATCATCTTCGTCAGCTCCGCCAACGCAATCGTTGGGGATATCTCTTCGGCAGTAGGTAGCGTGTCTTCTCACATGAAGCTTCGGGAAACCAACCGTATCCTGACCGCCCGTAACGGGGTACTGGAGAAACAGGTCATCGACCTGCAACAGCAACTGGACCGACAACAGACTCACCACGCAACAGACTCTACCGAGGATTCGCCTTACCGCTTCGTGATGGCCAGGGTGATACGCAACAGTATCTCTCAAAAGAATAACTATATCACCATCGACAAAGGTACCAACGACGGTATAGCCGCCGGCATGGGGGTGGTCGCCCCCGACGGGGTCGTGGGTATCGTATCCAATACCTCAGCCCGCTTCGCCGTAATCCTCCCTCTTCTTAATCCCCGTCACCGGCTCAGTTGCCGCCTCGCCGGCACGGGCTTCTTCGGGTCGCTCGTCTGGGACGGGGTGAGCATCCGCCACGCTCAACTGGAAGAGCTGCCGCGCCACATGCAGGTGCAGAAAGGTGATACGGTGGTCACGAGCGGCTTCTCGGCTATCTTCCCCCCGGGTATCATCGTCGGTACGGTGAGCGACTACTACCAACATTACGACAATAACTTCTACGCCGCCGAAGTGGCGTTGTCCGTCAATTTCAGCACCCTGAGCGACGTACACGTCATCACCAACAGCCTGAGCGTCGAACAGTCGGACATCGAACAAGAGGCACAGCTATGGTAAACAGCTTGCTACTCCCTATCTTTATCTTTATCCTCTGCATCGCTGCACAGGAACTTGTCTTTAACCAACTTTATATTTTGCGCTTAGTCACTCCTTTTTTCTACCTCTATTTCCTGCTCAAACTGCCTTCCGGCCTGGCGCACAACTATATTCTCCTGCTGTCTTTCTTTCTGGGGCTGATAGTCGATGCTTTCGGCAATACTCCGGGTATGCACGCCGCCGCCTGCACCGTTGCCGGATTCACCCGCCCGTACATTATCTCGCTCTTCCACGAAAAAGGATTGCCCGAAGGTACTATCCCCTCGTACCGCAGCCTCGGGCATGCGGGGTTCGTCCAATATGTCTTCTCTCTCGTGGCTATCCATCACACGACTCTGGCTATCGTGGAGTCTTTCGCTTTCTTCGATATCTACTTCCTGTTCCTGCGTATCGTGGCCAATACGCTGCTGACTGCAACCTTACTCTGTATCATCGAACTGTTCGGGTTCAACAAGGAGTCTTATTCTTCCTGAAACGATATGGCCATGAAAAAAGCGTATGTCTTCCTCGCCGAAGGTTTTGAAGAAACGGAAGCTGTCGGCACTATCGACATCCTTCGCCGTAGCGGCATAGAAACGATAGTCGTCGCTGTGGGTAACAGCCTCCAAGTAACGGGCAGCCACGCCCTGACCGTTTCCGCCGACGTCCTCCTCAGCGAAACGGGGGTCTCCGATGCCGACGTTCTCGTCCTTCCCGGCGGGATGCCCGGCGCTACCAACCTGTATAACAGCGCTGACCTCTGCCAACGTCTCCTCGCCCACCACGCAGAGGGTAAACTTATCGCCGCTATCTGCGCCGCTCCTTTTATCCTCGGGAAACTCAAGCTGTTGGATGGCCGCCGAGCGACTTGTTACCCGGGGTTTGAACAGCTTCTCGATAAGGCTACCGTTACTCATGCTGCTGTTGAAGTGGACAGTCCGTTCATCACAGCCCGCGGCCCGGCGTATGTCTTTCCTTTCGCTCTGGCTATCGTCGCAGCTCTCATCGGCTCGACAGTCGCCGACCAAACAGCCTCCGCCGCCCTCCTCACCGAGCGTGGTAACGGATAAGGCCTTCCATAGGGGACTGCCAAACGGTGGCTACCGTTATGCCGAGACCGACGGCGGCTTCGCACAAGACCTCGCGGTAATGAAAGGCGATGGATCCGCAACAATGTACCGGCAAATGTGAATGTCCGTACGGACGGACGTTTTTGAGGAAAAAGGCTCGGAAAGCGTCGCTCACAAGTGTGCGAACGGAAGGGTCGGACAGATGTTCGCAGAGGAAAGGGGACAGGCCTGCCAGAAAACGGTTGGCCGGCGGTTGCCGATAGACCTTTTCGAGAATGATCTCGGGCGTCAGGGCGAATCGTTCCAGAAAGGCTTCTCTCAGTCCGGGTGTCAGTTGATTTTTCAGACAGGCGTTCACCAACAGCTTCCCCAGAACGGCTCCGCTGCCTTCATCTCCCAAGATATAGCCCAGGGGCGACACATGTTCCTGAATCTCTCGCCCATCATAGAGGCAGGAGTTGGAACCGGTACCGAGTATGCAGACGATGCCGGCCTCGTGCCCGCATAATCCTCTGGCGGCGCCCAACAAGTCGCTCTCGACCTTGATAGTCGCCGCCGACAGGCTGCCTGCCAAGGCTGTCCGCAGGGTGTGCACCGTCTCCGCCGAGCAGCATCCTGCTCCATAAAAGCGGACGGTTTCTACCGGACCGGCTTGCACAAGGGGTGTCAAGGCTTCTACCCACTCTGCTTGCAGGTCTTCTACCGTGCGGAAGAGGGGATTAGCTCCGCAGGTCACCAGTTGCGCTACTTGCCGGTGGTCGTCTACCAGCCGCCAGTCTGTCTTCGTCGAACCTCCGTCTGCCAAAAGTATCATAGCGCAAATATAGCTACCTTGCGGCGGGATTGCAGCGTTTGCGGAGGATTCGACGTCTATAATTAATGTGAAGGCCGGTAAAGGTACATAGCAAATATCTCCGGATGTATGAAAGCCAATTGATAGAGGGCTGCAAAAAGAATGACCGTAAGGCTCAGCAGGAATTGTACGAGAAGTACCACCGCAAAATGGTGAGCCTGTGCCTGCGCTATGTCAGCGGCGACAGTGAAACTGCCCGCGACCTGACACAGGAGGGCTTTGCGAAGGTCTTTACGTCTATCAGGGGTTTCTCCGGCACCGGCTCGTTTGAAGGGTGGATGCGTAAGGTATTTGTCAATTGTGCGTTGGAATACTTGCGAAAATGGGATGCCTTGCGGGAATCGGTAGGCTTGGAGTATGTGGCTGATCCGGCAGGGGCGGATATGTCTGTCGTCTCACGGCTAACGGCGGAGGAATTGATGGGGCTGATAGCGGAACTGCCTGCCGGCTTCCGTACGGTGTTCAACCTGTTCGCTATCGAAGGGTTCTCGCACAAAGAAATAGGTGAAATGTTGCATATCACGGAAAGTACGTCGCGCTCGCAACTGACTCGGGCTAAACAACTGCTGCAACACAGGGTGAAGGAATTGTATGGGATAGATGGGTAAC
>JAITAD010000091.1 GCA_031284275.1 Tannerellaceae bacterium | reverse complement strand
TGTATGAACCGGCTTGGGAGAGGTCTTTGCAAAGGACGGCACTGCCGTGTACCGCATCCATACATTTGGCAGGGATAAGTCCTTTGAGGCGGCAAAGTTTCTCCGCTGCGCGCGGGTTGATGGCATCGCAGCCCAATCCATAGGCGGGAAGGGACGATCGGCTGTCCGCATCGAAGGGGTAGGCGATGATATCTCCGTCAAGCAGGAATCGCAGGCAGCGTTCCAATTCTTTGCGGGAAGGGTTGTCGGGGTATATCCTGATGAGCACAGTGGTTGAATTAAAGGGGATGCCGGCGGAGGAACCGGAGATGGTCAAGCTGGAAAGACAGTTCTTCATCGCTCAGCCCTGCATGGCGGAGGTGAGGGATATCGGCACGAAAAAGTTTTATAAAATTGTCAAACGAGCGGCTTTCAACCAATGCCTTACGGTAATGTCCAACGATTTCCGGCATGGAACGACGGGCAGCGAGGGCGGCATGTCCGGCGTTCAGAAAATCTTGCGGAGAAGGCTGTTGCTCTTTGAGGATGTTATCATAGTAACGGAGGGCGTCTTCCGGACGTCCGACAAGAAAGAGCGTCCACGCAAGGGGACGCCATGTACGGAGGCTGCTATGGTAAAAGTCGGCCTTGTAGAAGTATTCAAGGGCTTTGTCATATGCTTCGGCTTCGAGCAGGCAACTGCCTACCTTCATCAATAGGGAGATGTCCTTCGGCGAAGCTTGCTCACAAAAACGGTAATAGTCGATGGCAAGGTCAGGATTTCCCGTCCGACGGTAACATTCGGCGATACGTCCGGCAAGCCGGACGTTGTTCTCACCGCCCAATTCCGCATGGAGGTAATAATCCAGCGCCTTTTGATATTCTCCCATCATTTGGCAACAGTAGCCGGCTTTCTCGATAAGCATATTCTTTTCTTCGCTTGACTCGAAAAAAGCCTGCTCATAGACACTTCCTTCCTGTTTCTTTTTTAGGGCATCGAAAAAAGGACTGACGTATAGACGGAAAATATCCAAGGACTCGGCAAAGAGCTTACGTCGGAGGAAATAGTCGGCGAGGTACAGCAAAGGAGGCTTCTCTTGCAGATGAGGTTGTAAGACGGGAAGAGTATGAAAAGTCGGAACGGTGGCGAAAGGATCAGGCAATTCAGAGCGAAAAGGGTGAAGCCGGTAAAAACGGTAAAGATCGGGGATATACTGCCCGATGATTTGTTCGGCACGTTTCCAAGCGGAGCGTTTTTTCTGCGTTTGGCGGAAGGTATCGATGTTTTCTGCGCTTTCGCGCATTAAGGCTATCAGCGAAGAACTCTCACCGGAAGGTTTACCCCGCAGGCTGAGCAAAAAAGAATACTTGTCGGAGTTGCAGAATTGTACAAGCGTTTCAACGTCGTGAGCGATGGATAGGTCTCCCCCCTGAGAGGCAAGGGCACGTTGCACCTCCGGATGTTCGGGGATGAAAGGGAGAAACCATCGGCTCAACTCAGCAAAGAAAGGCAAGCCTTTTGCTCCCCTGAAAGAGGTGTACATCATATCGGCGCCTTCCAATTGCAGTTTGGTCATTTCCCCCAACTGTTCCATCAGCCAATCGCCGGGTGTTATCGTCCATTCGGAGTGTGTCTCCTCCTCGCTCATCGCCTCAATGGCCGATTCTATTTGTTCTTTACCTGTACGAACGATTTCCGGCAATATTTCTTCGCGCATACGACGCGCTATTTCTTCGGTTTCTCGCTCAATAGTCAATCGCTTTATTACCAGAATGACCATTCTTACAAAATCCGCATCGTTTTCTGCCAATTGTCTCAACGCCTCGTCCAATTCGGGGTACCCCGCCGTCCGTTTCCTATGGAGAGACAAGGCCATCAACAGGCAAGTATAGCCCCGTACACGTATCTCCTGTTCCGACGATGCGGCGGCTACGAAGAGGAGCGCCAGCTTACGCATGTCGAAACAGGTCTGTATACTCAGAAAGGTTGCCGATACTGTTTGACAGGCGGCGATACGGCAGGTTTCCGTATCCTGCAATATGGAAGACAAGTCTTCGGCCTCCTGCGGCGTCAAAAAAGACGAGCGGAAAACACGATGAAAAAGTTCGTTATGCGCTTCCTCGTCAAAAAAAGGCCGATTGCGAATACGTTCGTGCAGGCCGGAAAAGTCGGTTATGCCGTCTATGGACTCTTTCCGATTGAGTAGAAACAGAGGGGATTCCTTCGTGAAGGCTTTGTGTTGGAAAGCGTCAGCCAAACGATAGGCGTTCGTCAGAACGGTGCGAAACAGTTCTTTCTCTCCCGATCCATCCAAACTTGTTTCCATGCGGGCGCACAGCAACTCCTCGTATTTCTGCTTCGCTATCCCCACTTTTTCCGAAAACTCCTCATCTTCTGCCGTCTTGACAAGGTGATACAACATGCTCAATCCGTCCCGTACCTCCCATCTGTCCAGCAGCTCGTATACTCTGTTACATCCTTCTTTTATTTCCGCGTACAACATTCCTTTTTCTTGTGATTGTGAGGCGCAAAGGTATCCTATTTGTAACTTCCTGAAAAGGCGTTACCTTTGTAATTCACTGTAAGTTGTAAAGCAAGAGATGGAGAGGGAACGAAAGCAATTCAAACGAACGTTGGTGACAACGGCATTGCCTTATGCGAACGGGCCGGTACATATCGGGCACTTGGCGGGAGTTTACGTGCCTGCGGATATATATGTGCGCTATTTGAGAAAAAAAGGCGAAGAGGTACTGATGATAGGGGGGTCGGATGAGCATGGCGTCCCTATCACGCTACGCGCACGTAACGAAGGAGTTACCCCGCAAGACATCGTAGATCGTTACCATGCGATGATACGGCAGTCTTTCGAGGATTTCGGCATCTCGTTTGACATCTATTCGCGTACGACATCGAAGGTGCACTACGAAGTGTCGGCCGAGTTTTTCCTGAGCCTGTACCGCAAGGGCGAGTTCATCGAGAAAACGACCGAACAGTATTACGATGAGGAAGCCGGACAGTTCCTTGCCGACCGATACATTACAGGGACTTGCCCGCACTGCGGCAATGTCCGTGCCTATGGCGACCAGTGCGAATCCTGTGGGACGTCTCTCAGTCCGACGGAGTTAATCAGTCCGCACTCGGCGATAAGCGGGAGCGTGCCTGTGTTACGGAACACAAGACATTGGTATCTACCTTTGGACAAGTACGAAGCTTTTCTCAAAACATGGATACTTGAAGGGCATACGGAATGGAAAGCCAATGTATACGGACAATGTAAGAGCTGGTTGGATTTAGGCTTGCAGCCGCGTGCCGTCAGCCGTGATCTGGATTGGGGTATCCCTGTCCCGTTGGAAGGAGCCGAAGGTAAGGTGCTCTATGTCTGGTTCGATGCGCCGATAGGTTATATCTCGAACACGCGGGAGCTACTCCCCGATGATTGGGAAAAATGGTGGAAAGACCCCGAAACCCGCATGATACATTTCATTGGGAAGGATAATATCGTCTTCCATTGTATCGTTTTCCCCGCGATGTTGAAAGCGGAAGGGTCGTTTAACCTGCCGGACAATGTCCCTGCCAACGAGTTTCTCAACCTTGAAGGGGACAAGATATCCACATCGCGGAATTGGGCAGTATGGTTGCACGAGTACTTGACGGATTTATCCGGAAAGCAGGACGTGTTGCGTTATGTCCTGACGGCAAACGCTCCGGAAACGAAAGACAATGATTTTACATGGAAAGACTTTCAGGCACGAAACAACAACGAGCTTGTAGCCATATTGGGAAACTTTGTGAACCGTGCAGTTGTGCTGACGGGAAAATATTTCGAAGGTAAAGTCCCTGCGGCAGGAGATCTGACGGATTACGATAGGGAAACGTTGCAGGAAGTGGCCGCCGTCCGCAAAGCGGTGGAGGACTTGTTGGACACCTTCCATTTCCGCGATGCACAGCGAGAGGCAATGAACCTTGCGCGCATAGGAAATAAATATCTGGCCGACACAGAGCCGTGGAAAACTGCCAAGACGGATATTTCCCGCACGGCGACGATACTGAACATCGCCTTGCAGATAGCGGCCAACCTGTCCATCGTCTTCGACCCCTTCCTCCCCATGACGATGAAACGTTTGAACAGCATACTGAACATATCCCCCCTCCCGTGGAGTCGTTTGGGCGCTATGGATATGCTGCCCGCCGGGCACGCTTTAGGCCCTGCCGAACTCCTGTTCGAGAAGATTGACGACGAAACTATTGAAATGCAGGTGCAAAAACTTCTCAGTACCAAGCAATCCAACGAAACGAACGGTCAGTGAGATTCATCCCCAACCTTCTCATAGCGAACACGTGTAAAGGCTATTGATTCCTGTCGTTTGTGAGGATAATCATGTGGGAATGTCTGTGTTGAAAAAACAGTTATCTTTGTCATCGGTGTTCAACCTTGCCGTTACCTCCTATTGAGGGAGTGACGGGCTGTATTGTGCAGCAGGGATTTGTAGTTAAAGATGACGTAGTTCCATGGGAACTACGGTGGTTTATCAAGAAGTAATATTTTAACCATGAACAGGATAGGGCAATACTTGGATTTCTTGGATAAGAACGGTCGATGGTACGAAAGGAACGCAAAGACGATTGTAAAACGGTGAATATCAGTGTCTATCTGTTTGCCAACGCACAAAAAAGATGACGTAGTTCCCATGGAACTATGGCGATTTGCATTGTGTGAATGTTTTGATAGTATGAACTTATGAAAAAAACAACATTAAAAAAATTAACGCCGGATTTTGTTTTGTTTCTATTGAGTGAATATCAATCCTACAAGGCAAAACGTATGCGAGAGCCAATGCGTAAGGAAATTGTCAAGTATTTGGAAAATCTTTCTTCCGATGACATGACAGATGAAAAACGAGAAGTGCTTGAGTATCTAAAACATCATTTCCTTTCCTATCATGTATACCCTTATGTAGAAAAGTACAAACTTAGAGATATAATTGTTTATGCGGATAAAGAAAAGAGGATGTATTATGTGTTGCATGACAATAAGCGATTGTATTTTAAGAAAACAATGAGCAGAAATGCTGTAAAACGATGCTATAACGAGCTTTTGAAAGAACAGGACGTAAAATCGCCCCATCGGTATGAAGACGTAGATTTTCATGTTTGCGAGGGCGACGTGGTAGTAGATGCCGGTGCGGCGGAAGGAATTTTTGCGCTTTCGGTGGTGGAGAAGGCGAAAAAACTGTATTTATTTGAATCGGATGAAGAATGGATAGAGCCATTGGAAGCCACGTTTGCCTCATACAAAGATAAGGTAACAATCGTAAATCAATATATATCAGATAAATGTGTGATTGGTAAGGTTGATGAGGTAGGGAACGAAACAAACTTGGATACATTCTTCGAAAATGAGAAAATAGATTTTATCAAAGCCGATATTGAAGGTGCGGAACGCCAATTATTGGAAGGAGCAGAAAGGATACTACAACAAGCCGACCTAAAATTGGTGTTATGTACCTACCACTGTAAAGGCGATGCAGAATGGTTGGAAGAGAAATTGGTAAATGCAGGATTTCAGGTTGAGTTTACAAAAGGATACTGCTTATTCGTTTATGGGCAAACGCTTACTCCTCCTTATCTGAGAAGAGGCGTTATTCGGGCAAGGAA
>JAITAD010000064.1 GCA_031284275.1 Tannerellaceae bacterium | reverse complement strand
ATTATCATCTATCAGAGGTATCGCCCAAGCTAAGGAACGATAACCTTGTACATGATGATGAACATGACTTTCTCTCAACTCTATACCAACGTATCGGTGAAATCTCTCAGGAACATATTCATTAAGGCGGGTCGGATTGGTATGCGTTCCATTGTAATCGATCCTCAACAGCCCTATTTTGCTGTCCTCCTCTTGAAAATGCAAACTGAGATGTAATGTGTTCTTACTGCTTTGGAAAACCTCCCAAAGAAAGGAATATTCACCGTTATCTTTGGAAACCAATTCAAAACGTTGTTTTCCACGACACTGATCAATGACCAATCGGTCTAATAATTTGTCCCCATTGCATACTTTCTTGGACAAACTCAACAGATAGTCACTTTGTTCATTCGTTATAGTCACCATTTGTTCTTCTACCGTTACTTCTGTCGTTTGCCATGTTTCTTCCTCGATATCTTGCAGAAATGTGAGGCAAAGGTAGTGATATTGACGTGATAAGTCAGTTGGTGACGGTAATTGCAAGGATATCTGCAACCAAAGCAATATACCCTTTTTATGGGATTGGGAGGGGGAGGAGGGTCACCTACTTTTGGGGGTGTGAACGGAGGGGGTCGGTCTCCGAAGGCAAAAAGGTTGTTCAGGTTGTTTTTAGGATAGGAATCATGGGAAAAGTGAAGGTGACAAGTAGAACTTCTAATGCCTTTTCATCATGGCTGAGTCGGATGTGCTGATTGGCTTTCGGGAAGTGAGCGTCGACTTTGAGTCGGGGGGGCAACAGGTGCCGGCTGTGCGGCCGACGTCGTTCGATATCCTGCGTGGCGAAGTCTTCGGTATCGTCGGCGCCTCAGGTGCGGGCAAGAGTACCTTGCTGAGGACCATCAACCTGCTCCAAGCCCCAACAGGCGGACAGGTGATCATCGACGGTAAGGATGTCACGGGCTACCGCGGCGAAGACCTCCGACAACTGCGGACGGGTATCGGCATGATCTTTCAACAGTATAACCTGATCCATTCCAAAACGGTGTTCGAGAACGTGGCCTTTGCCCTGCGCGCTACAGGACGGCAACGGGAAGCGGCTAAACGTGTGCCTGAACTGTTGGGTCTGGTGGGTCTCGAAGATAAAGCCGACGCCTATCCCCGCTGCCTCAGCGGTGGGCAAAAACAGCGCGTGGGTATCGCCCGAGCCTTGGCCAACGACCCGCAGATACTGCTCTGCGACGAACCGACCTCGGCGCTCGACCTCGAAACGACCGACGCTATCCTCGACCTCCTCAGGGATATCAACCGCAAATTGGGTATCACTACCGTAATCATCTCTCACGAGATGACGGTGATCAAGAAGATATGTGACCGCGTGGCGGTGATGTTCGACGGGGCAGTCGTCGAGCTGGACGATGTCTACCGTGTCTTCTCCCGCCCCGAACATGACTTCACCCGCGGCCTCGTCGGCCGGACAACCGACCTATCTCTCCCCGACAGACTCCTCGGAGGGGAAAACGGTCGGACGGTGAAAATCATCTATCACAGCGATCGCGCCGAAGAACCGGTCCTCTCGGATACGATCCTTACCTACGGCGTTCGGGCGAATATCCTGCAATCGAACATCGAATATATCTCCGGCCGCTCAACCGGCGCCCTTGTCGTCCGTCTCACGGGTGAGACCGATAAGCTGACTGCCGCCGTCGATTATCTGCGAAAGCGTACTTACAAAGTGGAGGACATCTAAGCCATGAACACAGACAATTTCCTCGAATGGGGCGCGCAACTGGGGACGGCTTTTCTGGAAACGGCTATCATGTGCGGTATCGCTATCGTACTCTCCGTAGCCGTCGGGACGGCGCTGGGGCTGTTTATCTTCGTCACCCGTGACGGCCTCTTCCTCCAAAACCGAACTCTCAATACCGTGACGGGGGTTCTGGTAAACGTCTTGCGTTCGATACCTTTCGTCATCCTTCTCGTGCTGCTCATCCCCTTGACGAAGGCGATCATAGGGACGGCTATCGGCCCCTATGCGGCAGCGGTGTCGCTCACCGTGGCGAGCACACCTTTCTACGCTCGTCTGGTGGAGAGCGCCCTCTGCGAGGTAGACCGCGGCGTTATCGAAGCCTCACGGGCTATGGGGATATCGGCACAGACGATCATCCTGCGTGTCCTCCTGCCGGAAGCGTTACCGGGCATCCTTCGCGGGATCACCATCACGCTCATCGGCTTGGTGAGTAACTCTGCCAATGCGGGGATGGTGGGCGGCGGTGGCGTGGGCGACCTGGCTATCCGCTTCGGCTACTACCGTTACCAGACCGATGTGATGATAACGACCGTCGTCCTGCTCATCGTCCTGGTGCAGATTATTCAGATATTCGGCGATTACATCGCTCGCCGCGCTGCCAAATAGTCTGCGGGGACAAAATGTTAGCGTTTGCTGTTGTCGAAGAGGCGTTTCTTTTCTGCGGAGGAGAGGCTGGCGTAGCCGGAGCGCTTGACTTTGTCGAGGATGGTGTCCAATTCCTGCTCCTCACGGCGTTTACGGGCGTTGTAGTCGTGGTCGGTCTCCGGACGGCGATGGCGGGGTGACGAGACTTGTATCTGCAACCGGTTTTTCTCCCACAATGCAAAGCCGATACCGATCAAGGCTCCGCCGATGTGCGCTACGTGTCCACCGGCATTGCTCGAAGTGATGGAGAGAAAGTCGAGGAGGAATACGCCCAAAGCCAGATATACCAGCTTCACTCGCCCTAAGAACAGGAGGTCTATCGCATAATCTTTCCGGTGAAACGAGACGGCAAAGACAATGGCCATAACCGAAGCCGAAGCTCCCATCAGATAGCTGCCGCCCATCACCGAGCGGAAGTAGGGAAATACGTTACAGGCCGCCATGAACAATCCTCCGCCGGCTATCCCGCCCAAGACGTATAATTCCCATAGCTTCCGCTCGTTGAAAAACATTAAAAACAGCTTGCCGAACCAATACAGCCAAAGCATGTTGAAGATGATATGCCACAGGTCGTAATGTACCATGGCGTAGGTCAATGCCGTCCATGGACGATAAAGCCATTCCTCCGGGTCGGAAGGTAACTGTAACCATCGTAACACCGTGGCATCTCCTCCTGCATTGAAGAGCTGTAACCCCACTCCCACTAACCGAATCAGCAGAAATACTCCTGCATTGACGTAAATCAGCTTAGTAACGATACTCTTCATAGCCCTTATCCGTCTTTTTCCAATAGAGCATCATGAAGTAACCGAACAGCATCCCTCCCAGATGGGCAAAGTGAGCCACCACGTCTCCCTGCATGTGCGAAAAACCCAATATGAGTTCAATCACCCCATAACCGATGACCATATACTTCGCTTTCACCGGCACAGGGATGAACATGATGTAAAGGGGGGCATTGGGGAAGGTCATCCCGAAAGCCAAGAGGATGCCGAAAACCGACCCCGACGCTCCTACGGTGATCATCAGGTTCAATGAGGGGTCTCCGGCAATAATGGCTTCCACTGTCGTACCCTGCTCGGCCGCAAAGGCGCTGACATACCTCAACCATGTCAGCTCCTGTATCAAGGCTGCTCCTATGCCTGTTACCAGATAGAAGACCAGAAAGCGCTTGGCTCCCCACATCTCTTCCAATACCCTGCCGAACATGTACACGGCAAACATGTTGAAGAAGATATGGGTAAAGGAATGGGTGTCGTGCATGAAGATGTAGGTCACGAACTGGAAGGGCCAGAAATCTTTCGTTCCCGGAAAGTGTAAGCCCAGAAAGTTTACCGGATCAATGCCTATCCTCGGCAAGGCTATGCTTGCCACCCAACAGAGCGCCGTCACAATAATCAGGTTCTTCGTCACCACCGGTATTCCTCCTCCATCCCCGAAACTTACCCTGTATCCCATCTTTTCCATCTATTTTAGGTCTCCCGCAAAAGTAACCTTTTGCCACAAACTCCCGCAGCTCTCCCAAACACACCCTTCGGGTGTTTTACTGACGGTCGTGGAAACCAAAGCAAGGGATTGGAGGATGGGAAGGGAACGGAGGGCGGGGAAAGAGGGGAGGTGGAGGCGGTAGTATTGGAGGATGCGGTGCAGGATTTGGGAACGTTCGAGGCGGGTGAAGGTGTGGAGGGACATGTTTTCGTAGTTGAGGCGCAGCAGACGGGAGAGGATTTGGCTTTCGTCCTGATTGAGGTAGTAGGGATGGGCGGGGATGAGCGGGACAAAAACGGCGTTGGACATGTCGAACCAGTAACCGGACTGAAAAGTCTCGACATGGGGGAAGACACCGAAATAGCGGAGTAAGCCGGGAAGGAAAACAAGATGGAAATTGGCGATACCTTGCGTAGTGTTTTCCAA
>JAITAD010000074.1 GCA_031284275.1 Tannerellaceae bacterium | reverse complement strand
GAACGGTAACCTCTACCGGCCGAAGCGCGGAAAGTGAGATAGCCGGCCGGAGTATATTTGAGGTTCAGCCGCGGCGTGACAAGCCACCCGAAACGACTGTTATAATCCGTTCGGACACCTGCTACGAGGAGCAGGCCGACAGGGTGTTCCCACGTATATTCTCCGAAAACGCCGGGGACAAGCTCCGTACGGTTTATGGGGGTGAGCGGTGTCCGGTTGAACTCAAGCCTATCCTCAAAACTCGTGCGGAAAAAGTCGCCCGTAAAACTCGTTCCCACCGTATAACGGTGTATGGCAGAGGATGGGGATGTGAAAAGGAGATTGGCGTACCACGAGTTCTGCGTCCCGCCGAACGTCTTACGGCCGAAACGAAGCCCCTGTTCGTGGTGGGTAAAAGCTGTGATGAGGCCAAGGCTTCCCCCATCCCCCTCGTCAAGGGCAAAACCTGTCTTGTTCTCTGCCGTGACGTGGCGATTCAGGATAGCCGTCTCGAAGAGTTCGATACCCTGATACGGTATACCGTGTTTCTTGTGACAAAGGGAGTCCTGTCCCGCCCGCCTGTCTTCGTAGAAAAACTTGACTCCCGTACGCGACTGTATCCCGCGCTCCCGGTCGGCATAGAGCCATCGGTTGTATACATTAATATACTCCGTCTTCGGCATGTCAAGGAAATTGTCGCCATTGTCGTCATGTACTTCTTTCCCTCGCAGGCCACTGACAAACAGCCCTGTCCACCAACGTTCGCCAAGCTGCAAGGCCGAAGTGAGGTTACCTTCCAGATGCTTGTCGTTATCGTAATAGACATTCACACTCAGCGGGTCTGTCGTCTCCGGCTTGACGAACTCCAGATTGATTTGCCCCGTCACCGACTCATATCCATTGACCACCGATGAAGCACCTTTCGAGATATGTACCGACTCCAACCAACGTGACGGCACATGACTCCATCCAAACGAAGCCGCCAGTCCTCGCAAAGTCGGAACATTTTCCGCCAACATCCTGCCGTATACCCCTGATAAGCCCAAAAGCTGTATCTGTTTGGCCCCTGACACGGCATCGGTGAAACCTACCGTCACCGAGGCGCTGTTCTCAAAACTCTCGGAGAGGTTGCAGCAAGCCATCTTCGTCAATCCGGCGCTCGTGATGATCTCTCGCTTGCCGACCGAAGAAGATGACAGTAACGTCCCGCTCCTGTGCGCCCCCACAAAAACCTCATCCAGCTTCACCTCCACATCCGTCGTGTCCGCCATCGCCGTGCCGCAAACCCCTGCCCACAGCAACGCAACCCCAATCCGCTTTATCCGACTTATACCTGTCATACGCTACCCAAACACTTATCGTTTTTCCCGTTTTGCAAAATTAGCAGCCTCTACCGACAAGTCAATAGCCCATTTGTGGTATATCCTGTTCCGTTTTATCACCGCTATACAATTTATTTTCACCTTTGGATATCGTACCAAATAACTTTCTACTTTTGACCCCCGCCAATCTGTGGATTGGTCTCATCTAACGCACGCAACGACACAATGAGGAACTTCTTCGGCAATACTGTTCCGCACACCTTTTTCGCCACCAAAGGCAGCGGGGATTCCGATCTTGAAATGCACGCCGGCTCCTACCACATGGCGCTTTTCGATGCGGGTATATCCGACTACAATATCATGTCCTATTCCTCCGTAATCCCTGCCACAGCGCATCTGGCCTCCATCGATGAGATAGACCTGCCGCCCTTCGGTTCCGAGCTGAGAACCATCATGGCCGTCGTACACGGACAACAGGACGAGTTCGTCTCAGCAGGCGTCGTCTATGCTTGGATGTATGAGGACGAAAACTTCGACAAAAAAATCGGAGGGCTGGTTTGCGAAGTCAGCGGACGTTACCGTATCGAAGAATTGGAAGGCCGACTCATTCGGGTCATCAATGACTTGCATCAACGTACCTACAAAAAGTATTACCTCGGCGAACTGAACTTCATCACCGAAGGTATCACCATCACCAAACGTTACGGTACAGCCCTTGCCGCCCTCTGCTTCGTAGATTTCACCCACCCTGAATCAACCGTCGCTTCCGCCGACTCCAAATAGCCGCAGCAAAAAACGCCGCCCCCATCGCCGCATAACCTGCAATGACACCCGCCAAACTGAATCGGAAAGGATAAGCCGCCTCCGGAAACGACCCGAAAAGGTCTACTGTATAAACAAGGTAATGCGTCAGTCTCTCCACTACGCTCTGCAACAGGCCTCCATCCGTCGGTAACAGCAGCCAGACCAGCGCCGTCGGTATCAATACCGAGGCGTACAGCATCACCGGTACGTTGGCAAAAAGGAAGGTCAGAGAAAAGTAGCCGAAGTAGTACGAACAAAGGAACGCCGTCCCTGTCTGCGCCGCTATCGAAACGGTCACCCCTCCCCAAGGTTTCGCCAACAAAGGGTTTCTCACGTCAATGAGTCTGTTCAGCGGCGGTTGCAGGTAGAGGATGAAAAAAACGGCTGTGAAACTCAATTGAAAGCCGATGTCGAAAAGGAAGAAAGGATTGCAGGCAAGCATGATAAAAGCCGTTGCCGCCAGATTGTTGTAACTGTCTGCCTTGCGTCTCGCCAGATATTTCCCCGTCAGATAGACCGTTAGCATACAGCCGGCGCGGATGGAAGAGGCCGCCATGCCGCTGACCTGCACAAACATCCATACCGCCCCCACTGTCAACGCCCACCGCAGTATCCGCAACGGGAAACGCTTGGGTAACAGCAAGCCCAACAGAAACGACACGAAACCGTAAATCACCGCCACATGAAAACCACTCACCGCCAAAATATGTGCCACCCCCGACACTGCGAATCGCTTGCGTACATCTCTCGGCAATGCCTTTTTGTACCCCGTCGTCAATGCCGCCAATACTGCTTTCTCCGCATCCGTGAGCGACAGTTCGTCTATCTTCTCCACCCATCGCCATTGCGACTGCGCAGCCATCTCTGCTATCACCCCCTTCTCCTGTCCATCGTCCGCTCCTATGCGTGCCGCACGCCGCTCAGCCATCGTCGTCACCGCCATAGACAACAATACCGTCAGCGCCGCATACACCGCTCCCCATCGCCAACGCCGCTCATACATCCCACGTCCGTCGGAGGAAACGCCACCGGCCAAAATCGGTACTGCCAACACCGCAAGCGCCACCGGCCCGCTCCATCCCAACGGACAGAAACGTTGGCACAGGATCCCCGTCACCCACCACAAGAGCAGCCACACGAAAGGACGTGCCCGCACCGCCTCGTAGAGAGGAGGCAACGTCTTCCGCCAAGGCTTCCAATTTACCATCGGATGCCGTTACAGCGCCTTCAAATCTCTGATTGTCTGCTGAGGATCAGGCGAACGGAACACACAACTGCCTGTTACCAATACGTTGGCGCCTGCCTGTACCAACCGTTTCCCTGTCTCCATCGTCACTCCTCCGTCTACCTCTATCAATGCCCGACCTCCGCCTCGCGACAGTATCAGTTCCTTCAACCGTCCGATCTTTTCTAACGACCTTTCGATAAACGGTTGTCCCCCGAACCCGGGATTGACGGTCATCAATAACACCATATCTACATCGGCGATAATGTCCTCCAACAAACTCACCGGCGTATGCGGGTTCAAAGTGACACCCGCCTTCATGCCTGCTTCATGAATGGCTACTACCGTCCTGTGCAGATGCGTACAGGCTTCGTAATGCACACTCATCATGTAAGCGCCGATTGCCGACACTTCCCCGATGAACTTATGCGGCTCCACTATCATCAGGTGAACGTCCAACGGCTTCCGACATACGCTCGCCGCAGCCTCCAAAACCGGAAAGCCGAACGAGATATTCGGGACGAATACCCCGTCCATCACATCCAAATGCAGCCAATCGGCCTCACTCCGGTTCACCATTTCCACCGCCTCCTGCAAATGCAGAAAGTCAGCTGCCAACAGGGAAGGGGCAACCAGATGATTCATACCGTCGGCTTGTGTTCGGAGCGTAATAAGTCATTGACCGTTTTGACGGGATTGAACGTCTCTGCCGGTACTTCTACGAAAGCCGTGTTCCAGTCGCTCATGGCGCCATTCCACAGCCCCGGCAGTTCCATCGCCTTCAACTTCCGCCCATCCTTACTCTTTTCGGAGATGAAACCCGTATCAGGGTCTACGTAATCCGACAAATTGAACTTCTCTCCCTTGAAGTCTTTCAGCGCACAGACCAGATCGACCGGATTAAAATGTGTCCCCTGTTCAAACAGGCTGCGCTTCACCGTGTCGGACATGTCTATCTGTGAACTCTCCAATATCTGTGGCGACTGCGTACCGTCCCGATTGACGGCAATGAACGGCCCGCCACCCGGCTCTCCCGTGTTGCGCACCATGCCGCATACACGCAAGGGACGGTTCAACTTGTTGCGGATATAGAGAATAAGCTCGGCATCTTCGAGATGTTTGATGTGCGGATTACGTGTACACAACTCATTGTGCAGAAAGTGTATCATCTCCTGTATCTGCTCGCGCGTGTACTGACCTCCGTCAATCAGTCGGATATAGTCGAAGATACGCCGCTGTAAACTGACGAGGATACCGGCCAACGCTTTCTTATAGATCACCGTAGCTTGCCGCCCGCCGTCCGGCGTCACGTTGTCGATATTTTTGATGAAGACCACATCCGCTTCCAATCTGTTCAAGTTCTCTATCAACGCTCCATGCCCGCCGGGGCGGAAAAGCAGACTGCCGTCGGCGTTGCGGAAAGGACGATTCTCTTCGTCTACCGCAATGGTATCCGTTGCCGGCAACTGTTCACTGAACGTGATGCCGTAACGGACGGAAAGACGTTTCTCGTAAGCCGACGACACTTCCGCCGTAACCCGTTCAAACAAGGCACGGTGTTCAGCCGAAACCGTGAAATGGATACGTACCTCTCCTTTGCCCGTCCTCGCATATTCAGCGCCTTCAGCCAGATGCTCTTCCAATGCCGTCCGCACACTCCCGTCTGCGTAACGGTGAAATAAAAGCAGCCCTTTCGGCAACTGTCCGTAGTTCAATCCCTCTGTTCCCAACAAAGCTGATACCACCGCCTTATGACGGCCTACCGCTACCAATTCCTCTGCCCCTATCCCCTCACGTTCGCGACATTTGGCATCAAGCATATCGAAAAAGGCAAACTCCCGAAGGCCGGTGAAAAACGACTGCACCGCCGCCGACAACTCCCCTTTGCTGTCATCTCCCAAGAAAGCAAACAAGTCCTTAAACATTCGGCTCGCCGCACCGGATGCAGGAACGAACTTCACAACATCTCCGCCCGAAGCCAGATAGTCATCCCAAACCTGCGTATAAACCTCTATTCTATCCTGTGGCACCAGACGGACCCCGCGCCCCACCGTCGCCGAATCTACGATATCCAAAAACGGGAAGCCCCGTTCAAACATCGCCAACTGCCTGTCCACCTGCTCCGGCGTCACCCCTCGTACCGCCAAACTTGCATAATCCTTACTCTCCAACATACGATACCAACGATTTCAGGGCAAAGGTAGCGAAAATCCCTTGTCCGTTAGGGAAAACCCCTTACTTTTGCACGCCATCGGAAGACTCCCCATACCGCTACTTTCAAGGTAAAACGCTTGCCGATATAGGGAAACGATACCCCGTCGGCAAAAGGTCTCGTAGTTCAACGGATAGAATAGAAGTTTCCTAAACTTTTGATCCGGGTTCGATTCCCGGCGAGACTACGCCAAATATCAACTATCCCCCCCTACTTCTTCCACCGTTTTCCCCATCTTTCACGTAAGTTCGTTAGGAACTACGGTGATACTCCTTAAAACTCAACTTCACAAAAGTAGATTTTTTACGGTTCTTTTGACAAAGCCTTACCTGATTTTCTTGTTTTCTCCCCTCTTCTCAATCTTTTACAATCGTGTTCCGACAAGCTTTGGCGGAAGAAAAAGTACCGTAGTTCCTAACGAACTATGGTAATCCCTATAGGGCAATCTGGAATCTATATATGTGTGTATGCATAGGGTAATGAAAACCAATCATCTATCGACTGACAGCATAAGGCGAGCGTTGTTTCCTTTGTCCATTCTCTGCTTTCTTTTGTCTGTTGCGATGTTGGTCCCGGAAGTACGCGCATTCTTTATTCTTTTTGTGGAGGCGTTACGTCATCAAACCCTACCACCTCTCTATTGGGAAAAGTTACATATCCAATTGTTTTTTGCCGCTTTTGGGGGAATAACCTTCTCCATCATCTTGTTAATTGTACATGCTAACCGATTTCCGTTGCTGTACGACTTTGTGAAAAAACGAACTAATTCCCTCGCATGGACACTGATGACCGTCTTTTCCCTATCAGCCTTGTTACTCGCCGTATCCAATCAGGCGATATGGTTAGATGAAGCCTTTTCTTTAGCGTTCATCCAGCGTTCGTGGGGAGAACTTTTCGCTTGTATGAAATTAGACGTACTTCCTCCGCTCTACTTTCTCATGGAAAAGTGTTGGGCTTCGTTGTGGGGAGACGGTATCTTCGCCATGAAATGCCTCTCTATCATACCCATGATACTGACCATGATATTCACATTCCTCTTCCTCAAAAAAGAATTTTCGAAAAAAGCCGCTCTTCTATTTCTTCTTTCTTTTCTCGCTTCCGGAAGTATCGTACACTATGCCATTGAAATCAGAATGTACGCTTGGGCATTCTTTTTTGTCACCATGGCGGCGCTTTGTGTATGGTATATCATTACCACCGGAAAAACGCTGTGGATGGTGTTGTTTGTCCTCTGTGCCGAAGGAGCGGCATACACACACTACTATGCTGCTGCTGTGGTAGCCATCGGCCACCTTTGTTTCTCTTATTACACATGGAAATATAATAGGAAGAACACGCGTAGCATTTTGTGGGTCGCTTTGACGGCAATAATCTTATATCTGCCTTGGGTATCTTTAACTATCCATAATTTTCGCACTGTCTCCGCAGATTTTTGGATTGAACCATTCACCCTTATGGGTATCTTTCGTCTTGTAGCTGTTGTCCTCCATGCAGACAACAGCTTGTTTGCCTTCCCGTTACTGATCGTTTTTCTGATCGTTCTTTGTCGATTTCTCATAAAGAAAGAACGAACAAAAGGAGAGTTATTCGCTTTCTGGGGATTCTCTTGTCTGGTTTTACTCTTCCTCACAGGAATTTTTATATCCCTTTTAACCCGACCGTTATTGATTGGTCGTTATCTTTTCCCTGCTTGCGGGTTGCTCTGGCTCTTCTTCGCCGTAGAAGGAGCTACAATCAAAAACAAACGAATCTTCACTCTTTTATGTGGAGTTATGTTCTCCATCGTCGTAGTGACACTTTCTCTGTCTTTCCACGATGAAAGAAAAGAAAACAAAGAGTTTACACAATTTCATTCCTACTTGATAAAGAACATCCACTCTGACGATATATTTGTTTTTCCTCCATCAAATTCAAATCATCTCCCTGGGATTTTCGCCTGTCTTTTCAGAGGACATACGTATGTTTACGAATTTGGCGTTGGACACAAGCTTTCACCCACCTGTTGGCAAATGTTTGGTAACACCAACATCTCCTATCAGGCGTTAGCCGAACCTCCCTTTTCCAATCGACGGATTTGGCTCGCCGTTAAACAGGAAAAAACAAACGGTATCTTCTCCCCCAATCCCTACGTCATTCCCGTTGATGCACACGCCCAATGGTGCGGTACTTTCGGATGGGATTTTTTTAAGTTTGACCTCTATCTTTCCGAGTTTCCGGCCGCTTTTATTCCGTAAAGAGCTTATTCCTATGCTATATCCCTTTTCCTGTGGCAACCGTATGAAGCGTACAAAACAGTATCGCTATATCCAACAAAAGGTTACGGTTCTCGTAATACAAGAGATCGTATTTCAGACGTTCAAGCATCTGAGGAACATCCGAAGCGTAACCGTACTTCACCATACCGAGTGAGGTGATGCCCGGGCGAAGGTTGTGCAATAAATAGTAGGCAGGAACTTCTTCCGCAATACGGGATGTAAAGTAACGTCGTTCCGGACGAGGGCCAACGAGAGACATATCTCCTTTAAGTACGTTCCAAAACTGTGGAAGCTCATCCAAACGATATTTCCGTAAAAAGGCGCCGAAAGGAGTGATACGGGGGTCGTCGGCCGTAGAGAGAAGGGGCTGGCCATCAACTTCGGCATCGGCGTACATAGTGCGAAACTTGTATATCATGAACGGCTTCCCATGGTAGCCGAGACGTTCCTGACGAAAGATACTGCTCTCCGATGTGGTAAAACGAATCCGAACGGCTATGTACAACAGAAGTGGACTAAAAAGGATAATAGCGAGAAACGCAATCCCTTTATCAAGAGAAAACTTGATCCAATCCTGAAAAATATGCTCTTTGTCAAAATGAGCCGGAGGAGAAACGTCCCGCAGCCGCTCGAAAGCGGCCGTTGCCTTGGCTTCCGTCCCTACCAGAAGCAGAATGCTGTTCAGACTCATTAGCGGATGATACGGAAAAGTCCTCCTTCTCCAAGCTTGATGATCCCCGACGGCTGCGCCTCGGTCGTATCTTCCTGACGGTATCGGACGATATAATCTACCCCTTTCCGTATACTTTCCGGTATATCGTCGAACGTGGAAGGAAACACCTCGCCGCTAATATTGGCGGATGTCGAAACGATAGGGCGGCCAAAACGATGGCAAAGCGCTTGGGAAAACGCCTCACGAGTGATCCGGACACCGATACTCCCATCTTCATCGACAAGTTCGGGAGAAAGGTTTTGCGCACCGGAAAATATAAGGGTCAGCGGCTTGTCGGCAGCCTCAATCAAATCGTAAGCGATATCGGGAACGCTCTCTACATAGATGCCGAGCTTGTCGGGAGAATCCATGAGGACAAGCATCGATTTGTGGGCTGTCCGCCGTTTGAGGGCATAGACACGCCTGACCGCTTCGTTATTGGTCGCATCGCACCCTATCCCCCATATCGTATCCGTGGGGTACAGGATAAGCCCCCCCCCTTGCAAAGTTCGACAGGCATTCGCAATATCTTCCGTCATCATAGTCCGATAGATTAATGCACCGTTACAGACCCCAAAAGTAGTCACTTTTGTTCGCCGAAAGTCTGCACAACACTGTTACGGATAGCTTCCGGTAAAAAGAAACGGATATCCCGCCCTTTTCTTATACTCTCCCGAATAAATGAAGAAGATATTTCAAGCTGCGGAGGACAGACTGTCCGGATATCCTCTTCCGGCGGTCGTGCGAAACGATGTTCAGACAGGTCGAAAGGATAATCGGGGCGAGGGATAACAACCACCGGATGGCGACTCAGCAGTCCATAATAATCCTTCCATTGGTTAAACGTCACCCAATTATCGGATCCGATGAGCAAAACGAACTGCTTCTCCGGTTCCGCATCTGTCATCACATCAAGCGTATGCACCGTATACGAAGGGCGAGGAAGGCCAAATTCTACGTCGCTGACAGACATCTTCGGGTAGCCGGCCGTAACCATGCGCATCCACTCCAAACGTCGTTGCCCATCTATCAAGCCATCCTCTGCTTTAAGCGGGTTGTGCGGCGATACAATAAAACACACCTCGTCAACCCCTCCAAACTCACACATCCAATTGGCCAACGCTAAATGCCCGATATGTACAGGATTAAACGAGCCGGCAAACACACCGACCTTCATGCGTTGTTTCACAGTACGTTCAGTACTTGTTCCTTAATCTGTTCCAACTCATCCTTCATCTGCACGACGATTTTCTGCATCTCGGCATGGTTACTTTTTGATCCGAGCGTATTCACCTCGCGCCCAATCTCCTGCGTGATGAAGCCCAGTTTTCGCCCTTGTACCTGTTCCTTGTCAATGGTTTCGATGAAGTAGGAGAGATGATTAGCGAGACGGCTTTTCTCCTCGCTCACATCCAATTTCTCGATGTAAAATATCAGTTCCTGTTCAAAACGATTCCTGTCATAATCTCCGGCGGCAATTTTTTCAAGATGATCGCCGATACGGGACTTGATACGATCCACCCGTTCCGACTCATACACATCTACTTCTTTCAATAAGCGACCGATGCAGGCAATTTTCTTTTTCAGTAGATCCTCAAGCATTTCCCCCTCTTGACGACGAAAATCCTCCAGTCGGCGCAGCGCCTTCTCAACTGTCGCCAAGATAGATTTCCATTCCTCTTCCTCCATCTCCGACCCACCCATTTTCACCACGTCAGGCAACTTGATCATGACCGAAAGCCAATCCGTCGGCGGAGCAATACCCAATCTCTCGGAAATCCCCTGTAACTGATTATAATACTGTTCGATAGCCCTCCCATTCACTTCTGCCGACACACCTTCCCCCGCATATTCCTCCGTGATATTGAACTCTACCTTCCCTCTGTCCAGCCGTTGCAGCAGTAACGCCCGTAACTCCATCTCTTTCTCACGATAAGCATTCGGAAGACGCATATACACATCAAACCCCTTGCCGTTCAACGTCTTTACCTCTACCGTTACTTTCTTCGTCGGGAAATCGGCTGTCACCTTCCCGAACCCCGTCATAGACTGTATCATGATACTTGAAGGTTGTGAACGTGAACTGTGCCGGATTCGAACCGGCGACCTCTGCCCTGTCAAGGCAGTGCTCTGAACCAGCTGAGCTAACAGTTCGGGAAAAAGAAACGGGCAGGCCTTGCACGTCCACGCCGGGGGGGATGACGTATTCGGACGCTACGGCGCTGCCCGTCGGAGGTAACAGTCTGTCAGAACTTCGGCCCTGCAGCTACGAGAGATTTTCCCGTAGCGTTGCCGGTAAACTTATCGAAGTTCTTGATAAACCGTGAAGCCAAATCCTTAGCCTTCACTTCCCACTCGGATGCTTTGGCATATGTGTCGCGCGGGTCAAGGATGTGCGGATCAACACCGGGGAGAGCGGTGGGGACTATGAAGTCAAAGAAAGGTATCTTCTTCGTAGGAGCAGTGTCAATGGCACCGTCCAGAATGGCATCAATGATACCGCGTGTGTCTTTGATAGAGATACGCTTACCTGATCCGTTCCAACCGGTGTTCACCAAATATGCCGTTGCACCTGAAAGTTTCATCTTCTTTACCAACTCTTCGCCGTACTTGGTGGGATGAAGAGAGAGGAAAGCGGCGCCAAAACAAGCTGAGAATGTCGGCGTCGGTTCCGTGATACCACGTTCGGTACCGGCAAGCTTGGCGGTAAAGCCTGAAAGGAAATAGTATTGTGTCTGCTCAGGGGTAAGGATGGAAACGGGAGGGAGTACACCGAAAGCGTCAGCCGAGAGGAAAATAACTTTCTTGGCGTGTCCGGCTTTGGATACCGGCTTGACGATGTTATG
>JAITAD010000034.1 GCA_031284275.1 Tannerellaceae bacterium | reverse complement strand
CTCATCGTAAGCAATATGGTCAATCAGCCGTACCCCTTTCACGTAGACCGCTATCAATCCCACTTTCGGGAATGGATCCGTCCAATCGGCCGCCGACTCCAACGTATAAGCATTCACGATATCGAAATACTCCACCTTGAACTCCGGAGCCATTGAAAGTTCCCGTATCACAAAAGCCTTCGCCTCCGCCGGCGTCTTCCCTCGCCGTTCCGTTAGCGTTTTTCGCAATATTCTGTTTATCAATGCGGATACGGCGACTCCATCCGCCCCCAACCGCACATTTCGGGAACTGAACGCCAACCCACTTTTCAGGCGTACCGTCGGACACGGCCGCAAGGTGATAGCCAACCCTTCCCGTTGCACAAACTCCCGAACGACGAGGAACTGCTGATAATCCTTTCGGCCGAAATATGCTCGTGCAGGCCACACGATATCGAACAGTCGGCTTACCACCCGCAGAACGCCATCGAAATGTCCCGGCCTGAACTCACCTTCCAAACGCCGTGTGAGTGATCCGTAGTCGAACGTCCGCAAGTCCGGTGTTGGGTATACCTCCTCCACCGAAGGGGCGAACACAAAGTCACATCCTTCCTTTTCCAACAACGCACAATCCGCCTCAAGTGTCCGCGGGTACGTCCGCAAGTCCTCCTGATTATTGAATTGCGCAGGATTGACGAAAATACTCGCCACGCACACCTCATTCTCTTCCCGACAAAACTTCATCAGGCTCATATGTCCATCGTGCAAAGCCCCCATCGTCGGGACGAACCCTACCTCCTTCCCTGCCCGCCTTGCCGCCGCAAGCCGATCGTGCAGAACATCTATCCGCTCTACTATCTCCATTGTCAATCAGTCTTACGAAGCCGCAAAGCAAGTAAATATACACGTCAAACAAAAGAAAATAGTTACCTTTGTAACCCTTTACAAGGAAAGAGAATGGAAGCGAAGAGAGTTTTATTCGTGGCGCAAGAGATTACTCCGTATCTTCCCGCAAGCCCCATATCCTCACTCTGTCGAGCGTTGCCCCAAGCTATTCAGGAGAGAGGAAAAGAGATACGTACTTTCATGCCCAAGTTTGGTGCCGTTAATGACCGTCGCAACCAGCTTCACGAAGTTATACGACTCTCCGGCATGAACCTTGTAATCAGTGACGTAGACCATCCTCTCACCATCAAAGTCGCCTCCATACAATCTGCGCGCATGCAGGTGTATTTCATTGATAATGAAGACCTTTTCAAGCGTAAGGGCGATGTCTGTTCTGAGACCGGCGAAACTTATGACGACAACGACGAGCGCAGCATCTTCTACGTCCGTGGCACCTTGGAGACCATCAAAAAACTCCGATGGATCCCCGATCTCGTCCACTGCCACGGTTGGTTTGCCTCCCTGACCCCCCTCTATCTTCGCCGCATGTATGTCAATGACCCATGCCTGCACGCTGCGCGCATTGTCTATTCCGTTTACGATAACCCCTTTGACACCCCGCTCTCCCCACATTTGACCGACAAGCTCCTCGCCGACCACGCTTGCAAGGAAGACCTCACCGAACTCGTCAAACGTGCCGATTTCATTGCCATCAATAAGTTAGCCATCGACTTCTCCGATGCTGTTGTGCAGGGTAGCAAGCATATACACCCCGAATTGGCCGACTATATTCAGGCTTCCGGCAAACCTTTCCTCCCTTATCAAGACACCGAAGACCCCTTTGATGCTTACGACAACCTCTATGAACAACTTCTGGCATAACTTGCTCTGCCTGTCAGCCGCCACCCTCACCTTCGTTACCACCGCCTGCGATGACGAGTGGACCCGTGTCGGCACCTCCATACAAGCCGGCGAAGACCGTGCCGACGTCAGTATCATCAACGATTTCCGCTTTGAGGCCATCACTGCCCCCCTCGACTCTGTCTATGCCCGTACCACCGCCGGCCTTTTGGGACGCCTCTACGATCCCCTTTTGGGCGACCTTCAAGCCGACTACATTTGCCAATTCTACTGCCCCGCCGACTTCCGTTTCACCAATACCCCCTACAAAGGACTTATCGACTCCGTCGAATTGCGCCTCTACTATGAAAGTTGGGTCGGCGATTCCCTTGCCCCCATGCGTGCACAAGTCTTCGCCGTCGATCGGCCACTCGAACGCAATTTCTACACCAACATCAACCCTGCCGACTATTGTAACTTCTCCCAACCACTCGGCTCCCATGTCTACACTCCTTTCGACTGTACCGTCCCCGACAGTATCCGCTATTATAAGGACGCCGACAGCTCCTACACTTTTTACCCGCAGATCAATATACGCCTTCCTCACAAGTTCGGTCAGGATTTTTACGACGAAACTCTGAATAACCCCTCTTCTTTCGCCTCGCAAGACGCTTTCAACCGATTCCTCCCCGGCCTCTATATCACTACCGATTTCGGCGCCGGAAACATCATCCGCATCGACCTCTCCTACCTCAACATCTACTACCGCTATGCCGTCACCGGCAGCGACGGGCAAGACTCGCTCGTTAACGGTGGTGAACGTTTCAGCGTCACTCGCGAAGTCCTTCAACTCAACCGTGCCGAACATATCGGCATGGAGACCCTCCTTACCGATAATGCCGATTTCACCTACCTCAAGACCCCTGCAGGCCTCTACACCCGCATCACTCTCCCCACTACGGCTATGCACGACCTGCTCGGCGACCGTATTCTCAACAACGTCCCTTTCGAGCCAACTCCCATGCCTTTCCGTGATGATCCTTACGACCTTCCCTACCCTCCTTATCTTCTCCTTCTCCCCGAAGACTCCATCACCACTTTCTTCGAAAACGGACGTATTGAAGACAACCGGACCGCTTACCTCTACACCTACAATTCCACTACTGCTACTTACCAATACAGTGTCACCACTTACAGTTCTTATTCCTCTACTCCCACTACCACTTACACCCCCATGAACATCTCCGGAATCGTCAAGCAGCATTTTGAACAGGCCCCGGCCGACTCCGACCTTCGCCTCGCCCTTATCCCCGTCAATCGGCAAACCCAAGTATCCTACAACACCCTTTATACCTCTGCCCTAACGCATTACCATTACCCCTCCGCACTCACTCTCCGCAAAGATACCGCCGTCACCCACCTCCCCATCACCGCCACTCGTTACGGCCGCTGACTCCTGCCCATCAATCCCACCCCGATACGACAGAACTGACATTTGCGCCGTTCGCAATATTCCCGCTTCAACTGAATCAACCCCTGTGAATCGTAGGCGTTTTTCACCCGAAACCCCGCCTCCGTAAACCGTTGTACCACCCTATTCTTTTCCGGCGGCAAACTCTCCAACAATTCCACTGCCCTATCGGCGGACTCTTTCTGCCCCCGCAGTCGCCCGTAGGCAAATAATATCGGCGCCACTGCATTGATTAGCAAACTGTTGGTACACACTTCTCCGAGTGGCGGCACCGTCTGTAATCCGCGTGCCAATTCCACCGGTGACGATGCCTCAAGAAATTGCGAAAACAACATGTCATACTTCACCCACAGCGATGCCAACTGTATGATACGCCGTCGCGGAAAGCCCCCCGGACGTACCCGCAGGGTACGGAACAGAGATCCTTCTACCGGCTGCAACCCAAACTTATGCCGCAAAAATCTGTACTCTTCTCCCGTTTCTAATCCCGCCTGCCCCAACAGCAACGCCTCCACTTGCCTCCGGTTGTGCCGATGGTGCAAAATACAACGCCAAGGCAAACTCTTCGCCAACAGCTCAAAAGCCATACTGTTCACTCCAACGCCAAAGCTGCGTGACACCAAAACGTAAAAAATCTCGTTCCAATCATCCCCGTAGTGTTCCAACAACGCCAACACATCCTCCACTTTACGCTCCAAGCGTTCGCATTGTAACGCCCCCATCCACATCGTCAGCGCAACAGGGTTGATTTCCCCAAGCCGCGACAGACAGGGAATATCCGAATCTCTGTATAGCAGCCATGCGGCATTTTCCCGTATTTTATCGGGTATGTTCAAAACAACTTGCGGAATCACCTCTCCCGTAGTACGTCGCACCACAACATCCGAATCCCCCACCACGTGCAAAATCACCGAATCATAAGCCTTGTCCCTGTCATGATGATGCCCAAACCAATCCGATGCACGGCAGTGCAACTCCACATTACCTGCCAACGTTACCTTACCTATGCGAATCTTTGCGTTGAAGAAATCCGGACCGGCGTCCGAGTTAGCCAGCCCGGGGTCAATCACCTCCAATGGAGTTCCGTCACCTGTCGTCAGCCCGTCAGCTCCATACAGCTTGTGTTTCCACACGTATTGTAACAGACGTTCCACCGCACACAGCCCCCTTTTCGATTTAGCGCACGTTTCCCGACCTGACCAGATACTCCGCTATCTGCACCGCATTCAGCGCCGCACCTTTACGGATTTGGTCGCTCACCGTCCAGAACGTCAGCCCTCGTTCGTTACACAGATCCTTGCGGATACGCCCCACATACACCGGATCTGTTCCCGCCGCAAAGAGCGGCATCGGATACTTCTTCTGCTCCGGCTCGTCCAATAGAACGATGCCCTCGGCCTTAGAGAATGCTGCCCGCGCCTCCTCGACACTTACCGGCCTGTCTGTTTCTACCCACGTCGCCTCACTGTGCGCACGCAATACCGGCACACGGATACACGTAGCGCTCACTGCCACGTCAGTGTGCATAATCTTACGTGTTTCGTGAAACATTTTCATCTCCTCCTTCGTGTAACCATTCTCCGTGAAGACATCGATTTGTGGAATCAGGTTAAATGCCAATTGGTACGCAAACTTCTCCACTGTCGGCATTGCACCATATGCCAATTGCCTGTGCTGTTCTTCCAGTTCGACCATCGCCGTCGCCCCTGCCCCACTCGAAGCCTGATAAGTAGAGACATATACCCGTCTGATATGCGAGATATCCTCTATCGCCTTCATCGCCACCACCATCTGTATCGTTGAGCAGTTCGGGTTCGCTATCACCCCGCGCGGACGGGACAGTGCATCCTCAGGATTCACCTCCGGAACCACCAACGGCACGTCCGTTTCCATCCGAAATGCGCTCGAATTGTCTATCATCACCGCCCCGTGACGGGTGATAGCCGAAGCGAATGTCCGTGATGCTCCTGCCCCTGCCGAAGCGAAAGCGATATCGATCCCTCGAAAGTCATCATTGTCCCGCAGTTCTTTCACCACATATTTTTTCCCTCGAAAACCGTAGGAACGCCCTGCACTACGTGCCGATCCGAACAGCTCCAAATCGTCCATCGGGAAACGCCGTTCTTCCAGCACCCGCAAAAACTCCTGCCCCACAGCTCCACTCACCCCAACTATCGCTACCCGCATCGTTCTCTAATCCTTAGATGTTTAAAACAAGGCGCAAAGGAAAAAAAATTATCAGTTACTTTGCGGGCGCATTAAAGATAACACACACGTTCACCCTATGCACCACCCCTTTCCCGTCATTGCCGTTACCGGCGCCGCCGGACAGTTAGGCCGAGCCTTGCAACAGCAGGCCCCAGCCGATGGCAACGCATGTTTCCACTATACCGACCTCCCCGACTTGGATATCTGTTCCCTTGATGATGTCCGCCGCTACGTCGCTACCCATCATATTGAGGTCGTCATCAATGCCGCCGCATACACCGCCGTCGATCGAGCCGAAGCCGATGAAGCCGACGCCATGCGTATCAACGCCGACGGCGTCCGCAACCTCGCCATTGCCATGAGTGAGGTCGGAGGGCGTATCATACACATTTCCACCGATTACGTTTTCGATGGCCTCTCTCCTCATCCTTATCTTGAAACCGATCCCACCCATCCCCTTTCTGCTTATGGCCGCACCAAGCTCGCCGGCGAGCAGGCATTGCAAGACATAGGCGTACCCGCCGTTATCATCCGTACCGCATGGTTGTATTCCGAAGTCGGTAACAATTTCCTCCGCACCATGCTGCGACTCGGAAGGGAACGAAGCGATATCAACGTCGTCAGCGATCAGGTCGGTACTCCTACTTACGCCCCTCATCTCGCCGATGCCATACACACCATCCTGCGCAGCCCCTTTGTCTCCGGTATTTACCATTACAGCAACGACGGCGTCTGCAGTTGGTACGACTTCGCCCGTAAGATTATCCAACTCGCCGATCTCCCCTGCCGCGTACATCCCATTGAGACTAAGGATTACCCCACGCCTGCCGTTCGCCCCGCTTACAGTGTCCTCAGTAAAACCAAAATCAAGCAAACCTACGGTATTGAAGGCCATCATTGGGAAGAACCCCTCTTGCAGGCCATCACCCGAATAAAAACCTGAATCCTGTGGATTACCAAGAAGAAATCAATCGACGACGAACTTTTGCCATCATCAGCCACCCCGACGCAGGAAAGACCACCCTCACCGAGAAACTCCTCCTCTTCGGCGGAGCCATACACGTCGCCGGAGCCGTCAAATCCAACAAGATACGCCGCACCGCCACTTCCGACTGGATGGACATCGAACGCCAACGAGGCATCTCCGTCGCCACCTCCGTCATGGCTTTCGACTACGACGGACGTAAAGTCACCATCCTCGATACCCCCGGCCATCAGGATTTCGCCGAAGATACTTTCCGTACCCTCACCGCCGTTGATAGCGCCGTTGTTGTCATCGACGCCGCCAAGGGTGTCGAACAGCAGACACGCCGCCTCATGGACGTATGCCGTATGCGCCGCACCCCTATCATCGTCTTCATCAACAAGATGGATCGCCCCGGACGAGACGCTTTCGAACTCCTCGACCAAATCGAAACCGAGCTGCATATCGCCGTCTGCCCCCCTCCGGCGCCTCCCGTCGAAGGCCTCTCCGGCTTCGGCGACATGACCGAGATGTACCCTGCTTTCGACCTCGACGCATACCTTGCTGCCGACCTTGCTCCCACTTTCTTCGGATCTGCTTTGAAGAACCTCGGTGTCAGAGAACTCCTTGATACCCTCGTCCGCATCGCTCCCGCGCCGCGTCCCGTATCGGCCCTCGAACGCACCGTGACTGCCGATGAGCCGACCTTCACCGGCTTTGTCTTCAAGATACACGCCAATATGGATCCCAACCATCGCTCACGCATCGCCTTCGTCAAAGTATGCTCCGGCCGTTTCCTTCGCAATGCCGTTTACCGCCATGTCCGTCTCGGTAAAGACCTCCGTTTCACTGCTCCCACAGCCTTCATGGCACAACGCAAGGAGACCGTCGACGAAGCCTATGCCGGCGATGTCATCGGTCTGCCCGACACCGGTGTCTTTAAAATCGGAGATACGCTCACCGAAGGCCCGGAACTCCATTTCCGCGGCCTCCCCAGTTTCTCCCCCGAACTATTCAAATACATCGAAAACGCTGACCCCATGAAATCCAAACAACTCGCCAAAGGCATCAGCCAACTCATGGACGAAGGCGTCGCACAACAATTCATCCACCGGCAGAACGGACGGCGTATCATCGGCACCGTCGGCCAACTCCAATTCGAAGTCATCCAACACCGGCTCCTGCACGAGTATGGCGCCGCTTGCCGATGGGAACCCATTTCCCTTTACAAGGCAAGTTGGGTCGAAGGCCCTGAAAACGACTTGGCCACTTTTCGACTCCGTAAAGCGCAGTACATGGCATACGATAAGGAACATCGCGACGTTTTCCTCGCTTCGACTCCTTACCTCCTTGACGCTGCCCGGCAGGATTTTCCTACCCTCCGCTTCCATTTCACATCCGAAAGAGAATAAACCTGAACGAGCCGTCCTTAATGATAAGGACGGCTCGTTGGTTATTGGGGTGGCGGCTACCTACTCTCCCACTTGCGCAGTACCATCGGCGTTACGGGGCTTAACTTCTCTGTTCGGAATGGGAAGAGGTGGAACCCCCG
>JAITAD010000060.1 GCA_031284275.1 Tannerellaceae bacterium | reverse complement strand
TGTACTACTCCCTCCTTGGCGTCTACCGTCACCCCGCTGTAATTTCCCGTGTGTTCATGTAACCCTGATGCCCAATTGAACAGCGACGTCTTCCCACAATTCGGGTTACCCACTAACGCTACATTGATGGTACGCCCCTCACGGAGAGCTACCGCACCCCAATCCTCCGTTTCTACGACAGTGCTGTCCGTCGCCCCCTCCGGCCGTATTCCCCCCTGCGACACCTGCACCACTTCGATGAGTGCCGCCTCGCTACGCCGCAACGACACATCATAACCCATAATACGGTAATGAATCGGATCTTTGAGCGGCGCATTGCGAACGACCTCCACCTCTTTTCCCCGCACAAACCCCATTTCCACAATCCGTTTGCGGAACGCCCCCCGGCCTGCCACCTTCACCACCACCCCCTTTTCGCCCGTCGCCAACGCCGCCAGCTTCATACCACTTTCTTTTTGCCCGCAAAAGTACGTTCCCCTTTCCGCCCGTTCAATACCTACTTCTCGGTATTTATCACCTCCTACCCGCTCTTTCTCCATCCCCACATATACCTACTTTTAGGTATGAATAAGGGAAAAAGAGTAGGTAGAAGCGAAAAAAATACCTACTAATAGCGATTGTTTGATACAATTCCGGCAGGTTACCTTTGTAGTGTTTCCCATGTAGACGAAACAATGAGATGTTCACAGATTAAAAATCGCAGATTGAAATCGGCATATTATTTGGCTGTTCTGCTGTTTCTTCAGACCTTTTTCCCACTATACGTCCGGGGCAGTATCAATCCGCAGGAGGATGGTTTGAAGGGTCTTGTCACATCCGGCGGGGTAGCGTTGGATATGGCTTCTGTGTATTGGGCGGGGACGACGTTGGGGACGATGACTGACGAGGCGGGAAGATTCGAGTTACCTTTCCCGACAAGAAAAAGTTCTCTGAAGCTGACGGTTTCTCTGGTAGGTTACAAGACACGGGAAATCACCATCTCTTACCCTCCAACGAAGACCTACTACAGAATTGAGATGGAGGAAGATGCATTGACACTCAATGAAGTATTGATTACCGGGAAGTCGGCGGCCAAGAAAATCAATGAGTTGGCATACAATGTCGTGGCTGTGGAGGTGAAGCAACTGCACAATACGACGATGGATCTGAGCCATGCCCTTGACCGTGTCTCCGGTGTGCGGACACGAGAAAGTGGAGGCACCGGATCAGCGTTCAACTTCTCGCTAAATGGCTTCACCGGCCGGCAGGTGAAGTTCTTTATCGATGGGGTACCGATGGAAAATTTCGGCTCTTCGTTCCAAATCAACAATATCCCCATCAATCTGGCGGAACGCATTGAAGTGTACAAAGGAGTAGTTCCGATATCTCTCGGGGCTGATGCTTTGGGCGGAGCGGTAAACATCGTCACCGGAATCCGGCAGAAAAGTTTCTTGGATGTTTCATATTCTTTGGGTTCGTTCAACACCCATAAGTCCTGTATCAATGCAGGATTTACCTCGACAAATGGCTTCACTGCACAACTGAACCTTTTTCAAAACTATTCAGATAACAATTATTGGGTTGATGTAGACGTAGCAGACCTTGCCACCGGCTTGTATGAACATCGCCGCGTACGTCGTTTTCATGACAGATATCACAATGAAACGCTTATTGTCAACTTTGGAGTGACAGGTAAAAAATATGCCGATAAGCTGCTTTTTGGCGCTACCTTGGGGCAGAATCGGGCGGACATCCAGACGGCAGCACGTATGGAAAGAGTTTTCGGCGCTCGGTTCCGGAGAGGAAATATTGTCATGCCCTCCATCCGTTACGTAAAGAAAGGGCTTTTTACGAAGGGTCTTGACGTGAATGTCACCGGGAACTATAATCTGGGTTTTGAACAGACGGTAGATACCGTCGCCCGACATTACAATTGGTTGGGAGATTTCAAAGAGAAACCGGCTCCCGGAGGCGAGTTGGAGCCTACCTTATACAGGTACAACAACCACAACGGTTTGATGACGGCCAACGTAGCCTACAAGATAGATGAACGCCATTCGGTTATGCTGAACGACGTTTTCAACGCCTTCGACCGTAAAGGGAATGATGCTCTGGATCCGGACAACGAGGAAGCGAAACTTCCACGTAAGACGGTCAAGAACGTGGCGGGACTGGGCTACAAGTTCGACTGGAATGAGCGTTGGAATATTTCGGCTTTTGTCAAATATTTCATGCAATCGACCTCATCTTTCACAACGATATACTACACCTCCACAGGAACGATCTATCCGGAGTTGAAGAACCGTTTCGACCGGCTTGGGTATGGCATAGCCGGCGCCTGTTTCCCGATGGAAGACTTACAACTGAAATGTTCCTATGAGAAGAGTTACCGTCTTCCTGAGAACGAAGAACTTTTCGGGGACGCCAACACGTTGTTGGGCAACAGCGAATTGCGTCCCGAGAGCAGCGATAACGTGAATCTGGGAGCGAATTACAATATCACTGTCAACCGGACACATGCGTTGATATTCGATGCCAACCTCATCATCCGTAACGCCGTAGATTACATCCGTCCGCAACAAAACACCAATGGCACGCATCAGATAATGACCAATCAGCGAGACGTAATTAACATTGGATACAACGGAGAGGTACGTTATTCTTATCGCCGCCTCTTGACTGCGGGGATAAACCTGACCTACCAGAACCTGCGTAACAACACGCGCTATGAAGAGGGAGCGACACGCGAAAGTTCAGTCTATCGAGACCGTATCCCGAACATGCCGTACCTCTTTGGTAACGGCGATATCTGCCTGTTCTTCCCCGGCGTTGGTGGACGGCAAAACAATTTGAGTATCGGATATAATTTACTCTTCGTCCATGAATACTATTTACGTTGGCCCAGTCAAGGGGCAAGCGGTAGCAAATACACGATTCCTACCCAGCTTTCGCAGGACATCAACATTACTTATGCCCTCGGGGATGGCCGTTATAACCTCTCGGCAGAGTGTCGAAACATCACCGACGCCAATCTTTACGACAATTTCAGCCTCCAGAAGCCGGGACGCAGTTTTTCTGTCAAGTTCAGATATTTCATCAGCAAGAAGTAACTTATTATTCATTTCATAAAGAAAAAAGGTATGTCAAAATTTGCAGGTATTCAAGGTTGGGCGCTCTCTATGGGGAGTGTATTGTTGTTTGCGTCGTGTGACAAGGAGAACGATGTTCCCGAACCGACGGTGGAAGGCAATTTCCAATATGTAGTGGTGGCGACTCCCGAAGGAACTTTTGCCGAAGGGGCAGATTATTTGTTGCAAACCGGTAGTTTGAGCGAGGGAAGCATTACAACGGTAGGAGCAGGATGGGAACAGGATGGCTACCGATACTATGCATTTCACAAAAACAAGGTCTTCAGTTTCCTCTATGGGCAAGGGAATCCCGGTGCGGTAACGACCTACGGCTTGGGAGAGAATGGGATGCTGGCTTACCTCTCCAATCTGCAAACGGAGACCGTACAGGTTTTCGGCGCCTGCGGAGAGGATTTGATTTTGATCAAATGTCCCCGTTCCTTTACTGACGTCAATGCCGGTATTTATCGGGTAGATGCCGTTAATCCACGCATCGTCGACACCCGGTATGTAGATATAGCAGCCCTGGCGGGAAACGGCGAGCTGGCACATTTCACGGGAGCATTTCAGGTAGGAGACAAGGTATATGCTCCCTACATGTGTATCAAAGACAACTACTTTCGTACCGATTTGACAGATAGCGTTTGGATAGCTGTGTTTTCCTACCCCGATATGACTTTGGAAAAGGTGATTCGGGACGGCCGAACCTCTTACATCGGTCATTATTTCGCCCTTAGTGGAGTAACCCAAGTCGAGAATGGCGATGTCTACACTTTCTCCTGCGCTCCGATAGGACATGCGGCAGAGGGGATTGTACCCTCTACCAAACCTTCTGCCGTACTGCGTATCAAGAAAGGGACAAGTGAGTTCGACAAAGATTACTTCTTCAATATTCAGGAGACATCGGGTGGTTACCACGTGCATAAGGCTTTTTATCTCGGTGGAACGAAGTTCTTGTTGACCCTCCACGCCGATAGGCAGCAGACCCCTCAATACGGGGATGGCAAAGACCTCAAGTTCGCCATCGTTGACGTGGTGACGGAATCTTTTACGTGGGTCACCGGAATGCCGGAGCCGGAACATTTGGTACACGTTTCGCGCCTCCCTTATATTGCAGAAGACGGATCAAGTATCTCTTTCGGCATTACCGTTACCGACGAGTACCCTCATGTTTATACCATTGATATTTCAACCGCACAGGCCACCAAAGGTTTAGAGGTCATTTCCGGCTGTATCACCTCCTTGGGACGATTATCTTTCTAAACAAAATCTTATTTTGTATGGCTGTTGATTTCTTTCTACCTTTGTAGCCGACCAAAGAGAGAGTCATATGAAGCCGTTTTTCATTGGGAATAGAGAGATTAAGCTGCCTATCATTCAGGGCGGCATGGGAGTAGGCGTCTCACTGTCGGGATTGGCGGCGGCAGTAGCCAATGAAGGCGGTGTCGGCGTCATCTCCTGTGCGGGACTGGGCTTGTTCTACAAACAGACCCCCGACTATCTGAAGAACTGCATCATCGGGCTGCGTGAAGAAGTACGCAAGGCGAGGGAAAAGACTCAGGGTGTTGTCGGCGTCAATATCATGGTAGCCCTGTCCAATTTCTCCGACATGGTGCGGACGAGTATTGAGGAGAAGGTAGACGTGATTTTTGCCGGCGCAGGCTTGCCGTTCGACATGCCCTCCTATCTGACCAAGGACAGCAAAACCAAGCTTGTCCCCATCGTATCTTCGGCACGGGCAGCGAAGATCATCTGTACCAAGTGGTTGAATAATTACAGCTACCTGCCCGACGCCATCGTCGTCGAAGGCCCGAAGGCCGGCGGCCATCTGGGTTTCAAGAAAGAGCAGATTTATGACGATGCCTACGCTTTGGAAAATATCCTGCCCGAGGTGGTAGCCGTCGCCGAGTCCTATCACGAGTTGAAGCAGATACCCGTTATTGCGGCGGGAGGCATCAGTTCAGGGGCTGACATTGCCCGTTTCCTCGATCTTGGGGCGACGGCCGTGCAGTTGGGCACCCTCTTTGTCCCCACGCAAGAGTGCGACGCTTCGATGGCTTTCAAGGAAGAGTATATCAAATCGCACAAGGAAGATATTCAGATCATCGAAAGCCCCGTTGGTATGCCGGGACGCGCCATCGTAGGCGAGTTCATCCGTAACGTACAGGACGGGAAGGAACGCCCCAAGCAATGTTCTTTCCATTGTATAAAGACCTGCGACCACCGCAAAAGCCCCTACTGCATCATCAAAGCCCTCTACAATGCAGCGCGCGGAAACATGCGGAAAGGTTACGCTTTTGTCGGCGCCAATGCCTACCTGACAGATAAAATCAGCAGCGTCCACGAAGTCGTCGTTCGCCTGAAAGAAGAGTTCCGACTGGCTACGGTGCGGTAGTTTTCGGATCTTCCAGAAGCTGCCTTACCTTTAATTGGTCGATTGCGAGGTGGGCAGCGAGTTCCGCCGTGTTGGCAAACTTCCGGCCATGGCGCATGAAGATAACCAGCGAGAGAGTCATCTCCTTGCCATACAGGTTGCCGGAGAAATCAAGCAGATGCACCTCCACCGAAACGTCGCCCGTTGCGCCGAATGTCGGGCGGTCACCTATGTAAAGCATCCCCATGAAACGTTTCCCCTCCACATCGGCGTAGACGGCATATACCCCTGCTTGTGGCAGCAGTTTGTAAGGCTCGTCTATGCACAGGTTTGCTGTCGGGAAGCCCAGTTTCCGACCCATGTGAAACCCTTCCGTCACTTTTCCGTGCAGGCGATATTCATAAGTCAGCAGGCGGGCAGCGTCGTCCACCCGTCCGTCAGCTATCAGTCGCCGTATCCCCGACGAGCAGACCACCGTATCCCCCACACCGTAGTAGTCGACGCTCAGCACTTCTACGCCGCAACGGCGGCCATACTCCACGTATTGCGCCGACCCGTCCGTCCGGTTATATCCGAAGTGGTGGTCGTAACCCGTCAGCAAGGTACGGACATGCAACTTGTCGGCGAGCACTTTGCCGATGAAAGCGTCCGCCGGCAACTGCGCCAGTTCCGGCGTGAAGTCCAGTACGATGCAGTAATCCACCCCCGTTTGGGACAGCAGGGCGACCTTCTCCTCGAAAGAGTTAAGCAACTCCAGCCGATACCCCGCCTGCCGCACCACTTCACGGGGGTGATGAGGAAAGGTGATGACTGCCGTCGGCAGCGAACGTTCTTTTCCTGCCTCGCACAACGCACGGATGAGGAAACGATGACCTGCGTGAACGCCGTCGAACGACCCCACCGTAGCGACCAGTGCCGTTCCTTTCGGCACAGCGCCATTCCGGATGACTTCCATGTTGCAAAGGTAAAAAGTTTCGTTCATGCCCGAAAAAACCCCTTTCGGATTTGCTGAGTTGGAAATAAGGCCTACTTTTGCGCTCGGAAAAGGGGACACCCTCAGTGCCCCTTTGTGTTCTTTGGAAGTATGAACAAGCCCGGGTGGCGGAATTGGTAGACGCGCTCGTTTCAGGTGCGAGTGGTTCGCGCCGTGCAGGTTCGAGTCCTGTTCCGGGCACTGTCAGGGAAAATGCGCAGGTGGTGGAATTGGTAGACACGCTACTTTGAGGGGGTAGTGCCGGTTACGGTGTGTGAGTTCAAATCTCATCCTGCGTACGAAGTGAAAACGTAAGAGTGTAGAGTTATGTCTAAGATTTGCCAGATTACGGGAAAGAAAGCGATGGTCGGGAACAACGTCGCCCATTCGAAGAAGCGCACGAAGCGTAAGTTCGATGTCAATCTCTCCACCCGCAAGTTCTATTGGGTGGAGCAGGAGTGTTGGATACGTTTGAGCGTGTCGGCTGCAGGCTTGCGCACCATCAACAAGTTGGGGTTGGATGCCGCGCTCAAGATGGCTTCCGAGAAGGGTTTCCTCTAAAAACAAACAGGCATCATGGGAAAGAAGGCAAAAGGTAATCGTGTGCAAGTCATTCTGGAGTGCACCGAACACAAGGACAGCGGGCTGCCGGGGACTTCGCGTTATATCACCACGAAGAACCGTAAGAACACCACCCAACGTTTGGAGTTGAAGAAGTACAACCCCATCCTCAAACGGATGACGGTACATAAAGAAATCAAGTAATAGCCGAAGGAAAGAACAATGGCAAAAAAAGCAGTCGCATCGTTCAAGACAGGGGAGAGTCGCACCTATTCCAAGGTCATCAAGATGGTGAAATCCCCCAAGACAGGGGCTTACATCTTTCAAGAAGAGATGATCCCTAACGACGCCGTGAAGGAGTATTTCGCAGCGAAGTGAGCGCACATCCGCTGCAGCCCGCACAAGGGTTGCGCGGACGTTTCGGTTTTTTGAAGAGGCGGCAGGCGCTGTAAACGACATAGCCTGCGCAGCCCCCAACCGTCAGCCAGAGGGCTACCGTTTGCCACATAGTGCGTTCGTTTGGGCGATATAGTCAAGAATATCCTCCCGACCTTCCTGTTTAGCCGCCGAAGAAGCAAAGAGAGGCGGCAATTCTTCCCACGTTTCCAACAACTTGTCGCGATAGATACGGATATTGTCTTCGAGGCGTGTCCGGCTGATTTTATCCGACTTGGTGAAGATGAGGGCGAAAGGAACGCCGTTTTCCCCCAGCCACGTGATAAAATCGAGGTCGATGGTTTTCGGTTCATGCCGACAGTCCAGCAGGACGAAGAGGTTCGTCATCGTTTCGCGTTGTGCGATATAGGACTCGATGATATGCGAAATGGCCGCACGTCCCTCTTTCCCCCTGCGCGCATAGCCATATCCGGGCAGATCGACGAGATACCACTCACCATTGATCAGGAAGTGGTTGATGTGTTGTGTTTTGCCCGGAGTCTGCGAGGTGAGGGCAAGGTTTTTGTGACGAGTCAGCATATTGATGAGCGAAGACTTGCCGACGTTGCTCCGTCCGATGAAAGCATACTCCGACCGCCCGTCCGACGGGCAACGTCCCACATCCGTGTTACTCATGATAAACTCCGCACTTTTTATATTCATCCGTTGAGCTTGTTCGTTAATCCCCTCCCAATCAGTTAGGGGAGGGCAAAGGTAGGCAGAAAGAGCCGTAGCATATAGCCGATAGGAGAATTATCCTACATTTGCGGAATGAACAGGTTGGTGACTACCTTGTTGGGAGTATTTTTTTTCATCCCTTTCTTGCAGGCACAGATAAGTTACGGCGGCAGTCCGCTTCCGGAACTCCTCTTGCGCAGTGTCCCTGCCATCCCCTTTGAGGACATGCCCGCTTTCGACTTGGCGGAAGACCTGCGCATTGATTCTTTGGAGGAGAACAACCTGCGAGGAGGCTACCGTTTTGCCCACAAGTTCATAACCGACTTTTGCCCCGACAATGCCGGAATATGGACCATTCTGCCCGACGGCATGAAACTCTGGCGGCTGGGTATTCACTCTTCCGGCGCCCGTTCACTCAGCCTGCTCCTCACCGAGTACGAACTCCCCGAAGGAGCGCAACTCTTCCTCTATAACAGAGAGAGGACGCATGTTCTGGGCGCTTTCACCCACCGGAACAATTCCGATTTCGGCATTCTTCCCCTTTCGGCTGTGGATGGAGAAGACCTGATATTGGAGTATCAGGAGCCGGCCGACGCCTCTTTTTCCGGCAAGTTGAGGGTAGGGGAGGTGAACCACGGCTATCGTGACCTGCGCGGAGTGGAACCTGCCGGCGATTATTCGAGGTTGTCCTGTGTACCCGCTTTCATCTGCGAATACAACGATATAGCTTCGGAAGAGATCGGGCGCAGTGTCGTCCTGCTCATCATCAACGGAACGACGGCCTGTACCGGTGCGATGGTCAATAATACCGCTTCCGACGGCAAGCCCTATGTCCTCACCGCCTCACATTGTCTGAACGGAAACTTCACGAACACGGATTTCGGTCAGGTAGATGCCGTCGCCGGAACCATCGTCACCTATTTCAATTACGACAGTCCCCTCTGCACCCCCGTCGTGAGAGGAACCGAAGAAATGTCTATGGCCTCCGCCCGTTGCGTGGTACACAATCCCGACTTCGACGTAGCCCTGATAGAACTCCTCGAAGTCCCCCCCGTGCACTATCGCCCCTATTATGCCGGGTGGAACGTCAGTTTTTCTCCTCCTGTTCCATATTTCTCTATCCACCACCCCCTGAGTTCGGTAAAAAGGCTCAACTGGTCGGACTACCCCCTTTCTTTGAGCGATTTTCCTACCGACGGGTTACCCCAAGGCGTCACGTTCCACTTAACGCATTGGTTTATAAACCTTTGGCGGCAGGGATGTACCGACAATGGCTCTTCCGGATCCCCGCTTTTCGACGCCAATGAGCGCCTCATCGGCGCCCTGACGGGAGGTTACTCTACCTGTTCCAAACCGAAGTCGGATTACTACTATGCCCTTGCCGCCGCTTGGCAAGCCGATGGCACACCCCAACAGCGCCTCGCCCAATGGTTGAATCCCCTGAACCTGTCCGTTTCCGCCTGTGCCGGTCTTGACCCCTATGAAGAGGCAAAAGCCTACCGTCTGAGCAACGTCCGTAACGTCGTTCCGCATCCCCGTAAGGATACAGACATTGACCCCCTCAATGCTTTCGGTAACAAAACGGAAGGACTCACCCTTTTCGCCGAAGCCTACCATGCCGCACTTCCTTTAACGGTCTTCGGCGCCTACCTCGTCACCCAACCCTTTGCCGGATCGACAACCTTGTTGAATATTGATGTATGCCTCTACATCGGGGATGAACGCCCCGAACAACTCCTCCATGAGGAGGCTTTTCGCCCCACTTATACCAATATAGGCGCGAATGGCCTTTTCTACGAGACGCAGAAACCGCTTGGCCGGTTGCAAGAAAGTTTCATTCGTTTTGATGTCCCCGTCAGGGTACCGGCCGGCAATTTTTTCATCGGTTACCGTATTACCGCCTCTGCGGGACAACCCTGTTTTTCGGTCTGCAACATGGCGCCCGGCATGGTTCCTGCCAACACAACATGGGTCTTTGATGGCGACGAGTGGCAGGAAGCCACGCAATACCTCCTTCGTCCCGGTTCCACCTCCCTTTATATTGATCCCGTCGTTCAATACGCCTTTTCCACCGCCGAACGGTCACCCCTTAAACCCACCTCTTTCCACCCCTTCGTCTCCGCCGATCGCCGACTTATTCACGTCCTGCTGCCCGAAGAGGTTGCCACCGCTCGCCTTTCCGTCGTAGACATGAGCGGCCGTCTTCTGCTCGAAGAGACGTTGCTTGCACCTTCGGCCACCCTTCCCGTCGACTTCCCTTCCGGTGTATATCTTATTCGACTGCACTGTGATAAAGAGATGTACATTCGGAAAGTCATCCTTTGAAAAAAAACCGTTCACATGTTCGCAGTGTTGGGAAAAGAGCTACTTTTGCCCCGTGCAGGTTTAGAGAACCATCCATAGTAATTTTAAGTTATATGAAGAACAAGCATCTTT